>NZ_JAUSCH010000134.1 GCF_030651595.1 Candidatus Oleimmundimicrobium sp.
CATTTATATTTTATAGTAAGATGAAATCATACGAAAAGGAATATAGGTTGATAAATATATAGAAAAATTATTAGGGTAAAAGCTTTTGTTATGGCAGAAAAAAATGAAAGAGAGAAAAATGAGCCGTTCAAACAGAATAAAAACTCCGACAATAAAAGACAATAGTGTTATTAAGGAAACTTTAAAAACCATTGATTTAGGAACAAGAGGAATATATTCTAAAAATAATAAACTAAATGATTTGACTGGAAGAGAATGGAAATTCGCAACAAAGTCGGTTATCAATAAAGTTTATCCACTAAACTTGCAACATAAACTTCGCAAACAACATGGTGGGCAGAAACCTCCAGAGCTTTGCACAGAACTTGTAAAAATTTTTACGAAAGAAAAAGCAGTTGTTCTTGATCCACTAGCTGGTGTTGGTGGCACTTTGCTTGGTGCAGCGCTTTGCAATAGGAAAGCCATGGGTATAGAAATTAATCCAAAGTGGCTAGAAATTTATAAGCAAGTTTGCAAGTTAGAGAATATAAAAGAACAAAAAACTATCGCGGGTGATTGCAAAGTTGAATTAGAAAAGTTTTCTGATAATTCTTTTGACTTTGTTTTAACAGATGTTCCCTATTGGCATATGGATAGATTAGAAAAAACAAGAAGTAAACGGATAAAATCGTCCAATTTGTCTCACTTTAATGGTTCTACTGTGCAAACGAAAAACGAGTGGCTTGCCGAAATGAAAACGATATTCCATAAATGTCAAAGAGTCCTCAAAGATAGGAAATATTTGGCTATCTTTATTGGTGATATGTATCGGGAAAATGAGTACCATATATTGAGTGCGGAATTAGCAAATACGATCAAAAATCCTAACTTAATATTAAAGGCAAACCTTATTTGGTATGATGTAAGTAAATCACTCCATGTTTATGGATATCCTAGCGCTTTTATACCTTCTATGATTCACCAAAATATTTTAATTTTCAGAAAAGAAACGTAAAGATGCAATGCAATGATAAAGTTAACGATGGGAAAAATTTGTCTATAATAAAAATTGGCGAAGACCTTTATGGCAAACAAAAGAAAATCAGAGTTCTTACTTTGGAAGAACTTGAAGGCATTTGCAAAAAAGCAGAGCATGTTAATCTGGTTTCCTTTTCAGATAATGTTTTAGAAAGTGTGCATGTTTTTGATTTAATGATTCAATTTAGCAAATTTCTAAAACTGGTGGGAGTTGTATATGAACCGATAAGTCAACCAATTTATTGTTTTATAACCCCAGATAACAAATACATAAACATAAAAATATGCGGGCAATACTCCGCATGGAATATACCAGAAAGCGTTGCGAAAATTATTCAATTTGCAGATATTCCTGATATAGTTATTTGCGAATTCGATAAAAATTTTTCTCCTGTTGTTGTTATAGAAACAACCGGCACTGCAAATGTTGGAAATTCACAATGGCAACGTGAAGGCAGAAAACTCGGCGCAGTAGTTTCAAATACACCGATTCTTTACCAGACTTTTTATTCAGGAACTGATAGATCGCAGAAAGTAAACGAAGGGCAACCCAGAGAACCAACATCGTTACAGGTAATAAATCATATTATTTACTCCATTAGATATAAGTGCCCTTCTTTTGTAATATATTTTAACAATTCGGAAGTTGATGTTAGACTTGGATTTAATCATTCTCCAACCGAAGGAAGAAGTCTAATAGGCAATTATCTTTCTTTGATACTCTTAAATAGCGCTTTCGGTACTCATAAAGAAGATAAAGTTAAATTTGAAAGAAGTATTTTGAAGCATATGATGGCCTACTTAAATGATTCAGTTGTCAAATATGGCAGGTCTTGTTTAAGGATTGACAATGATTTAACTGTTTTGACTGAAAAACAGCGTTCTTTACTTTTAGGTAAAGATTTATCCTTGGAAGATTTTGTTATTAAGCGTGTATATGATAAATCAGCGAAAATCGAATCTAACTGTGATATTTTAAGTTGGGATTTTAAAAATTTTGTTAGTTGGGTTCCCGGCAACATCGAAGATAAACCGTTGATTAAGAATCTCATAAATCAGAAGATAAAACTACTTTCTTATAAAAAAGGTATTTCAAAAATTGGTGTATGCTTGGATACCGCAAAGCTAAAACAAATTATAGAATCAAAATACAATCCAAATAAGATTACACTTGCATCGCTGGACACCTCATTACCTACATTAATATTCCCAGGTAGGATTTGGAAAGGAAAAAAGAAAATAGAATCAGGAGATCCAGAATCTGGCGAGTTGTATGCTTTCAAAGAATTGTTTACTTTAGATTTAGATGGAAGAAAAACGATGAACTTATTGCTGTATATCTTTGTTGAGCCCCCACGCGAATTTCAATATAAAGAGTTTATTGCAAAAAATACTAAATTAACAAGATCATTTAAACACAATGCCGACCTAATAATAGTTAATGATGAGGTACAGGAATCCCATGACAATTAAAGACTTAATTAAATTCAATGCTAAGAAATACGGCGAAGAAGCTTCCTTGATGTCTGTAGATTTTTCCTTAACAAGCATTTATGACCAATGGTTTAGGGCATATATCAGCCCGCCGGGAGGGGCATGGCAAGAACTGTTTATTGAACATAACAATAAAACCCATAAATTTTATATTGGGAAAGAAGTTAAACGTGTTGACTTAATTTTGCAAAAAAGCAGTATGCATAGGGTTTTGTTTTTTATAGGAGAGGCAAAGGATGATTATAAAAAGATTTTATCAAATAGAGACAAAATAAAGAAATGCATGTTGGATATTTCAAAATTTATAATCGATGTAGAGATTGAGGGCAAAAAACCTTTCAGGAACGGTAAATTTAAGCCAATTTTTGTTTTTATCGCAGGATTAGACGCGAAAAGTTTTGGTAAATTTGCCGGAAGAGTTCTATCAAAAGAAAATGAGCTTATTAAGGAAACTATAAATGATTTAGAGCCATCTGATTCCAATCGTTTGGTGATTATATCCTATATTGACGAAACAAAAACCAAGTTTATTTTGAATTTTTCTAATAAGTTTGACTCAAATTTAAAGGCGTATTTTGAGTCGATATTTTTAAATTTTCATAAAACTTGAGAGGATAATATAAAATGAAGTATATAGGAAATAAGTTTAGACTATTGCCTTTTATCGATAAGGCAATTACTCAAGGAAAGTTGCCTACGAAAGGAACTTTTTGTGATATTTTTAGTGGCACAACTAACGTTGCACAATTTTATAAGAAAAAAGGGTATAAGCTGATTACCTGTGATATCATGTATTATTCTTATGTATTTCAACACGCCTACATAAAAAATAATTCCTATCCTTCTTTTTCTACATTATTACAACGTGAAGAAAATATTATAAAAGCTAGAAAGCAAATTCAATCTTCCACGCTTTTTAACGATGATGCAAATAAAGATAATTTGAAAGCCGTATTGCATTACTTAAATAATCTACCGGGGGAAGAAAGCTTTATCTATTTGAATTACGCACCGGGTGGTAGCCGCCATAGCGAATACCAAAGACAATATTTTAGAGATGAAAATGCAAAAAGAGTGGATGCTATTAGAAATCGCATTCAGCTATGGAAAGACAACAATTGGTTAACGGAAAATGAGTTTTTTGTTCTCTTGGCTCCTTTAATTGACGCAGCTGATTTTGTTGCAAATATATCGGGAACATATGGTGCGTTTTTAAAAATTTGGAGGTCAATGGCATTAAAACATTTAACGCTTTTAACACCTAAGTTAACAGAAAGCGATTTAAAACATGAAATTTATCTGGGGGATGCTAATAAATTAATAAGAAATATTAAATGCGACATTCTATATTTAGATCCCCCATATAACAGTCGTCAATATGCACCAAATTTTCATATTCTTGAAACAATCGCTAGATGGGATAACCCTAAGATCTATGGCAAAACAGGGCTTCGTCCTTATGATGGACAAAAATCAGATTATAACGTAAAAGGAAAGTGCGAGAAAAAATTTGCAGACCTTGTAAAGAACGCAGATTGCAAATATATTTTATTAAGTTATAACAACGAAGGAATAATAAAAGATAAAACTATCAAGGATGTGCTATCAGAAAAAGGAGATTTAAAAATATTTACACAGCCTTATCGTCGTTTTAGGACAGATTCTGAAAGTGAAAATAGGCATTATAAAGTTGCAAATGATATAGTAACTGAAAATTTATACTTAGTGAAAGTTAAAAATTAGCCTCCTTATCTTCCACCCATCCTTATGCAACTCTTATAAATTTTTACCATCCTTTTTTATCCCATTTTTTGATTTTGAGATAAATTTTCTTGCTCTCTTATCATAACAATAAGAGAATGAGGTCAGCTATAAAAAAACTGCCCCTGAAATCACACAATTTTGGGAAATTCTTGAAGGGGAAACTTGTCTTAACTCGAAGTTTAATTGTATATTATGGAATGCTATATATTAATAAGTTAGAAGCCACAAGGATGGAAACAGAGCATGAGAAAAATACCTTGGGGGCCAATTAGATCTTCGCTTACTAATAATTTTTCCTTTGGGGGCATCAAAGAAATTGTCGGTTACGCTGATATTGATATGGCCCAGTTATCGCATTTGGAACAAAAATCTCAAGGCGGGGCGTCGAAATCACAATTGCTCAGCGCTATTGATAAGCAAATCGGCTTAATGGACAAAGAGCAAGCGGGAAAGGTTGCATCAATCTGCTGCGAAGAGATGTTGCTCCGAAACCCAGATCTTTCCAGTGAGTTGGAGCGTGTACTGTCTAGAGTGGATTGGAAATTCTCTGGCACTAACCTTTTGCCTATCGAAGTATTTGACATATCAGAGTTAAAGGAAATACCAGAAAGCGCACATGCTGATATCGAGAAAGCTGCCAGAAGGTTACGGGATGGAGATCTGAGCGGCTCATTATCTGCATCTTGTGGCGCCTTAGATTCTGTAGTCTGTGCTATATATCAAGAATTTAGCTTAGGAGACCCCAACAAGGCTTCATTCCAGGAAAGAATAAATAGGTCAATTGATGCAATTGGTGCCAAGGAACGCTTGGCAGAAGAACTCCGGGGTATTTATTGGAGTGAGTCTGATATTAAGCTACTAGCTAATAACTTGGGTGGATCATTGAACCAAGCGGCATTTGTTATGCAAAAGCTCAGATCGACTATGGGTGATGTGCATGGTACAAAGTCAGTCGTTGCTGCCTTGATATATGATTCTCTAAAGTGGTCGTTGTTGATTCTCAGGATATTGGTAACTCGCAGCAGCTTCTAACAAGTGGCTCACAGGAAAATTTTATTTACAACCAAACTGGTATTGGAGAGAATGAATGTATTATTTAATTATTGATACATGCGTATGGATTGATTTATGTAAACAATTTACTGAGGTTGGAAGTAAGATTTCTGATTTGGTTGACCAAGAAAAAGTAAGACTCATTCTACTGCAAATTATCATTGATGAATGGAATAGAAATAAGGAGTCCAAAGTTATAACTCCAAAACAATCAGACATTCGCACAAAAATTAAGCATGCTAGAGAAATATCTCACTATCTTAATCAAAGTGAGGCCGAAGTATTTAAGAGAATTTTAGATGAGTTTCAGGAGCGAAAAGAAGAAACTGAGAGTTTGATTTTACAGGACATTGAAGCTGTAGAAAAGCTTTTCAACCATCCGTCAACAATTAAGCCGCCAATAACAGAAAATGCAAAATCTAAAGCCATAGAGTTTGCCTTAGCTAAAAAAGCTCCATTTCAGAATAAGAATAGTATGGCGGACGCTTTAATTTTGTTCAGTTCTGTTGATTATGTTAAAGAAGAAGGCTTGACTAATTGCTTATTTGTATCAAGCAATACGAAAGATTTTAGCGCATCTGACAAAACCAAAATTCATGAAGATTTACAAGATATATTTGATGAGTTTGGGATCAGTTATTTTATAAACATTGGCCAAGCCATCAATGAAATAGAAACCAACCTTATCAGTGATGAACGTATAAGAGAAATTGAAGAGGTTCTTCAACGTGAAGCAGTGCAAAGGGTACTCGAAAATTACCAACAAACTGTGGAAAGCATAAGGTCAATGGGCGGACTCGCGACGATAAGGGAAGCAATGGCAAACCAACAGATGATGAGCCGTATTAATGAGAGTGTTAGAGCGACGGATGAGATTAACAAAAGCATAAGGTCAATGGGCGGACTCGCAGCTATTCAAAAAACACTGGCGAATCAAATGCAAGAAATGGTAAAAATTAGACGGTTAATAGATAATATCTCAGTTAGGAATCAAGATGTTAAGTCAGGCGAAGAATTTCAAAGTCAGTCAGATGATAAAGATGAAGATGACGATAGTGAGGAATGAGTAATTCTTTGAAAAGATAGATTTTGGTACCAACCAAGAGTCATATAACAAACCCGTTCAAGCCGAGCGCCCAAGCACGGTTTTATTGTTGCAGGTGCTTAATTGAGACTGGTTCTGTCAGTCAAGCTGGTCTAAAATCAAGGTGTCTTTGCCGGTGGGGTGGTGTTTTGTGTAGTGCCTCACCTTTTGTTGTAAGACTTTACGTGCGCCAGCTTAACGGGGGGCGTCAGGCCACCTCAAGCAACATATCCAACACTTTCTCGGCTACCGGATTTTTGGAAATGTGCTCGCTTTAAAGTTCGAAGATAGCCCAGTAGCCCCCCGCCCACTGGTGATGGCGGGCGTTAAGGGTAACATTATACTAACAAAATTTCTAAGTAAGGATTTTCTTCAGTCTCCCCGGAGCTTCTTTTTTTTATGCTCGAATTCTGCTACTATATTTTAGCGCGTTTGAACTTTGAAAATCGGAATCCGATGGTAACAAAAAAGTACCATTTTGAACCAACATAGTCATTTTTAAAACATTTGCTCGGGTTGCTAATTTTAGTTTTTGCACTTAAAGGGGATAGCTGGTTTATCGGGGTTTAACTGAGGAAATTCAAGACGCCCTTGCAAGGCGGAGGTCGTCGGTTCGATCCCGATATCCTCCACCATTCGACTTACTTTGTTCGCTCATGGTAAGGCCATCTATTATCCTTCGAGCTATGCTTGGCAAGACATATAATTGTATTTCAGGCGAAGAATGCCCTTTCGTAACTCGCAAGAGAGAAGGAGGGCTTATTTTTTGCATTTCTTTTTGGTAGGGAAAATTACTAAAGGAGCAAAGTCACAATTTTTAAATTTCTTTCCTTTTCCGCGCGGTCCCAACAAGAATCCTTACAAATGAGCCTTTTTCAATCTTTGTGTTTGCCATTGGATTTTGGTCTAAGACATAGCCTACATCGCCTTCAGATATTGGCTCGGAGTATTCTATATCTGCCTCAAGGCCCAAGTTATTTAACGTGGATATTGCCCCTGCCTCGGTCATGTTTATTAAATTGGGCACAGTCACAAACTCTTTTCCTTTGCTCACGGTAATTGTTACCGTTGAGTCGGTTTTAACCTCGGCGCCGGCCTTGGGTGTTTGACTTATAACATTGCCCTCACTAACGGTGTCGCTATATGCTTCGATTTTTTCCACTGTGAGGCCAAGTTGTTTTAAGAGGGTCGTTGCTTCTTCCGCGTCTCTTCCTATGACATCGGGCACTTTAACTAAGCTGTCACCCTTGCTTACGACCAAATCAATGATAGTCCCTTTTTGTGCTTCGGTATCGGCCTCGGGTGTTTGGCTGATGATTGCCCCTGCGGGGACCTCGTCGTCGTCTGCTTCGGTAATTTCGCCAATTTCAAAACCAGCCCGAACGAGTTCAGCTATTGCGCTGTCGCGACTCATCCCAATGACATCCGGAACAATAATCAACTCTTCGCCCTTGCTCACGATAACCTTAACTAAGCTTCCTTCTTTTATTTTTACTCCAGCTTCCGGATCTTGACTAATTACCAGTCCCTTTTCCACTTTTGAGCTAAAAATTTCTTCTTTTTCAATTTCAAGGCCCTTTTTCTCAAGGAGTTCGGTTGCTTCCAATAGAGTTTTTCCTTCTAAATTTGGGACCACAACCATTGAAGAGGTTGAGAACAAGCCGCGAGAAAAAAAGTATCCTGTTGTGGCCAGTAAAATAAATACCAGCACAAGAGCAGCCCAGGGAAGCCATTGAATTTCTTTCCCTTTTTTGGACAGAGATTTTTGTTTTGTGCTGATGGCTTTTTGGGGGGGGATTACCTCGGTCTCTCCTTTTTCAACCGACGGAGAAGCTATTTTAACGGGCATACCTTTTAACACGCGCTGTAAATCTTGCCCCATTTTCTCGGCTGAACGGTATCGATTAACTGGGTCTTTTTCGAGTGCTTTTAAGATAATGGCTTCAAGTGAATCAGGAATTTTATCATTTAACACGGTAGGAGGAATTGGTTTTTCTTTAACCTGCTTCATTGCCACCGCCAGCGAATTTTCGCCTTTAAATGGCAAGGTTCCGGTGAGCGTTTCATAAAGAACGACACCGAGGGAATAGATATCAGTTGCTTCCCCAATCTCAATTCCTTGGGCTTGTTCGGGAGAAACATATTCGGCTGTTCCTAAAACCGAGCCTGTTTGGGTCATTCCGGCGGCACCGGCACGAGCTATTCCAAAGTCGGCTACTTTCGCCTGACCCCTCGGGGTAATTATTATGTTTTGTGATTTTATATCACGGTGAATTACATTGTTTTGGTGAGCAAATTCCAAGGCGGAACAAACTTGATTTGCAATCTCGATGGCTTCATCTACCGGCAGGGGAGCCTGTGCTTCAATGAGTTGTTTTAAATTCCATCCCTCCAGATATTCCATGACAATGAAGTAGATGTGATCTTCCTGTCCCCAATCATAAATGTTCACGATATTTGGATGATTTAAGTTTGCCGCTGCCTGAGCTTCTTTTTTGAAGCGAGCGACGAAATCTTTTTCCTGCGCAAACTGAGGATGCATTATTTTTACGGCAACGGTGCGGTCAAGAACCGTATCTCGGGCGCTATATATATCAGCCATCCCGCCTCGGCCAATCTTTTTAATTATCTTGTATCTACCGCTAAAAACTTTACCTATCATTTGTACTTTTTAAACCTACTTTTTTTAAGTATCTTATTTAAGTATCTTATTTTATCAAAAACCAGAAAAATACAAAAGAAAGATTCAATCTTTCAATAATAACAATGGTTTTTACTTAATTTCCCTCAAGGCCTTCTGAATTATTTTTTTGGCTATTGGAGCAGTCACCTTACCTCCGTATCCACTATTTTCAATGATAACAACCACAACGACTTGGGGGTTTTCGGCCGGGGCGAAGCCGATGAACCAGGCATGAGGAGCATCGTTTGCAACTTCGGCGGTTCCTGTTTTGCCGGCTACTTTTACATTGGGGATTTGAGCTGCTTTGCCGGTTCCATCTTCAACTACTTTAATCATCATATCGGTTATTTCTATCGCGCTTGCCTCGCTAATTGGCTTTAGCCATTTTTTGCTCTCAAATTTTCTTATTAAAATGTCATTGTGGTCGCGGATTTCCTTGATTAAACAAGGCTTCATAATGGTGCCCTTGTTTGCAATTGAGGCTCCTGCCAATGCCATTTGAAGGGGGGTGGCCAGCACATTCGCTTGTCCGACACTACTCCAAGCAAGAGCTACTTCATCCATTTTATTTGGAGAAGGAATAGTGCTCGTGTTTACGGATAAATCAAAGGGGATTTTATGATTAAAGCCAAAATTTTCGGCATATTCAACCAACTGTTTAGCGCCGAGCTCTAATCCTATTTGAGCAAAGACGGTATTAACTGAGAGCGCGAAGGCCTCGTTTAGAGGAATCTCGCCAAAATCTTTCTTATCATAGTTTGAAATAGTATTTCCGGAAATTTTAATTTCTCCCGGGCCTTTATAAATTGAGGCGGGAGAGGATATGCCGGAATCTACCGCAGCCGATGCGGTAATAATTTTAAAGGAAGAACCCGGTGGATATAGTCCCTGAGCTCCGCGATTAATAAGGGGAGCAGAGGAGTCTTTTATAAGGTTTGTCCAATTTTCATTAATGTTATTAGGGTCGAAGGTAGGGTTTGTCGCCATGGCCAGTATGGCACCGGTTTTTGGGTTCAGAACAACAATTGCTCCTCTCTTGTCGGCCAATAATTCGAAAGCTTCTTTTTGAAGCGGGAAATTTATTGTCAGAGTGACATCGTTTCCAGGCACTTTGTCGCCGGTTATTTTTTTGATGTAATCTTCAGCGGAGACCATTGTTCGCCTTCCGAGAAGGTAATCGTTGTATGTGAGTTCGATGCCGGCTCGGCCGTAAGTGATATCGTTAAATCCAACTAAAGCAGATGTGATTTTTTCTTGAGGATAAATTCTAACGTAAGTATTATTAACAACGGTGTTATCTGCAAGGAGTTCACCATCTGAGCTAAATATTTTTCCGCGTTCAATGGAAGCATCTTTGGCAAGAGAGCGCTTGTTCTCCGGGTGCGACACAATTTTATGTGCGGCAAAAACTTGAAGATAGGTCAGATTAATAATTAACACCACAAACACTATTGAAAAAAAAATTCCGAGAGTGTATAAACGTTTATTCATCATTAATCACACCCTCAAGTAATTCATTGTTTTCGGATGAGGTTTCAGCTGATATGCTGAGCAGGAAACCGAGAAGTATAAAATTGGAGAGCATGGAACTCCCGCCGTAACTCATAAAAGGAAGAGTGATACCCGTTAGGGGGATTAGTCTTGTTACGCCAGCCATGATTACCCACGATTGTATGGCAAATATTGATGTTAATCCTACGGCGAGTAGCTTTCCAAATATATCCTCTGTTTGCAAACCAACTTTTAATCCCCTATAGGCAATTAGCAGATATACCACAGAAACGGCAACGCCACCCAAAAAACCTAACTCTTCGCATATCGCGGAAAAAATAAAGTCAGTATGAACGGCAGGGATGTGAAGAGGGAAACCTTGTCCAAGTCCTGACCCGGAAATGCCGCCACTCGCTATCGCAAAGAGTGATTGGGCTATTTGATATCCTTTACCGTTTGCATCAAGCCAGGGATTTAACCAGATATCAATGCGGGTTTGGACATGAGGAAAAAATCCGTAACAGGCAGTGGCACCCACAACAAACAAAGCTCCTCCGGCGATTATATATGCCACCCTTCCTGTGGCCACATAAAGAATGGCAAGAAAAGTTCCAAAAAAAAGGAGTGAGGAACCGAGGTCTTTTTCAAAAATCAATATAATCAGAGATACGGCCCACATAACCAAGAGGGGCCCAAAGTGTTTAAGGTCGGGGACACCTATTTTTCCAACTCGCCGAGTTACTGTTGAAAGGAGCTCCGATTTCTCTTTTAAATAGGCGGCTAAAAAAATGATTATCAATATTTTAGCGACTTCCGCGGGTTGAAATGAGAGAGAGCCAATCCTTAACCAAAGTTTTGCTCCGTGTATTTCTCTTCCCAAAAAAGCGGGGAGGAGAAGGAGGACAACTCCAGTTAGCGCGCAAACATATTTGTAGTTTTTAATAAGGCGGTAATTTTTACCTCCAAAAAATATTAAAACAAGCATTGTGGCCAGAATACTCAGGCCAACCCAAAGCAATTGCAGCCAAACAAGGTCGGGCTTGAGGCGGTATATCATAATTGTGCCCAGAGAAACTAAGAAAAAAGCAGACGGCAAAAAGAAGTAATCCGCGTTTGGTAAAAAAAAGCGGCAAGATAGGTGAGCAGCTAAAAAAAGAAGAAACAGTATCCCGATGAAAAAAACAGCTCCCATAGATATGCCACCAAAATTTGACAGATCTACTAAAATTACTCCAATTAACACACAGAGGAAGACTAGCAGAAAAAGTATGGTTTCTCTGTTTCTTTTGTTCAGCATGGTTCACCTACTTTCTAAGAATAGTGTAGAAAAAAACTAAGACAAGAACCACGAAAAACGCGCCAAGTAAAAAAGGAACCTTTTTTAAGCTCTTTTGCTCTTTTACAGAAGAAGAATTTGGGGGGGTAAAATCATCTTTATCAAATTCGGCCAAAACTACCGTAATGTTATCAAAACCACCTTTTTTATTTGCTTCTTCAATTAAAAGGTCACATAAGTTCTGGGGCTCGAGGTTTTGAATAAGAATCTTTTGTATTTCCGCGTCAGTTAGCATTGAGGTCAACCCGTCAGTTGCAAGGAGTATTTTATCGCCGGGTTTTATGGTTAAAGTAGAAACATCTGGTTGGACTATTGTTTTATCTCCCAAAGCTCGTGTTATCACATTTCTTAAGGGATGAAAACGGGCTTCTTTAGTCGTTAGTCTTCCTTCTTTTATCATTTGGGCAACTAAGGAGTGGTCTTCAGTTGACTGCATTAATTCAAGATTTCTTAAGAGATAAATTCTGCTGTCTCCAATATGTCCAATGTAAGCTTTGTCGTTTTTTGGGACAAACACGGTAAGTGTGGTCCCCATTCCGCGTTTTTTGGGACTAGATAGACTTTCTAAATAAACGGCCTTGTTTGCTTTTTTAATACTTGAGAAAAGATTTTTTTTCAGTTCTTTTTCTAAAAAAATGTTTTTGGCTAGTGTTTTCAAGGCAAGCGAGCTTGCTATCTCGCCCGCGTTGTGTCCACCCATCCCATCGGCCACGGCAAATATGGTGCCATTAGCGATATAGGCATCCTCATTTATTTCTCTTATTTTGCCTATGTCTGTGCGTGTCCCGTACTTCATAGTTACTCCACATATTTAAAAGTTGTCTGGCCCACTTTTATCTTGTCGCCAAGTTTGAGTTTTTGTGGTTTATTGATTCTTTCTCCGTTTAAAAAAGTACCATTTGCGCTTCTCAAATCCTGGAGCAGTATTTTTCCGTTACGCTTACAAATCAAGCAATGTTGTTTTGAAATAAAAATATCTTTAAGAAAGATGTCATTTTCAGGAGTTCTTCCTATGGTAAGTTCTTGGGCAACAGGGAAAGTTCTGCCCACTTTTTCCGTTGTGCTTTCTAAAACCACAAGACGAGGGTTCTTGATTATTTTTGAACTTTTTGAGACGGGTTTTCCGACCACTTCTTCCCTCAGGTCTTTAGCAATCATTCTAATTAAGACGTATAAAAAAAGGTATATCAAAATTAAAAAAATAGTTTTAAGGCCAAATTGAACTGCACTAAACATAACTTCTCCTAAAAAATTTAATTGAAGTTGCTCCCATTATTATCACATCTCTGTCGGCAAGTTTAGCTTCTGTAATTTTTTCTCCGTTTAAAAGTGTGCCGTTTGTGCTGCCCAAGTCCTTCAAGACGAAATTATTTTCTATTGCTCTAATTTCAGCATGAACACGAGAAATACTAGCATCTTTTATTGGAACATCGTTGCTTTCAAGTCGGCCGATGGTTGTAATTTCTTTGGTGAGAGGGAAGATGTAATCTTCATCTCGCTCTGAAATGATTAAGGAGGCTCCCTTCGGAACTAAATTGCCTTGTTTCTTTTCTTCGGAGGGAAAGATATCTTTATCGGATGCGGCGTCTTCAATCATGGAACTTTTTACTTCAATTTCTCCAAGAGAAAGAGAGTCTTTTGCCTCGATTTTAATTTGAGGAATACCGGTGAGGGCAAAGCCCTCTTTTTTTGCATTAGCTTCTACGAACTCGGAAAGCTCTTTTATTAAAACGCTTTCGAAAGATGTAAGTAGCTTTTTATCTTCAGAGCTTACATAGACGACAAAGGAGTTTGGTGCGTATATTTTGGAAACGCTTATGGTTTTATGTTCGCTCATTTCTCGCGCTATCTTTTTGGCAATTTCAATGGGTTGGATTTGGGACTTAAATTGTTTTATGAAGAAACCCTCGACCAATTCCCCTAATTTTTTTTCGAACTCTTTTAAGAGACTCAAATTTTCACCTCATCGTCTTCAAAGGCAACCTTGCTTTTCTGTTTCATCCTGACTTGTTTATAAGGAATGAGCATCAGCAACAATATAAGTATTATAACGGAAAAAGAGAAAGCTTGAAGAGCTTCCTCAAGAGCGAGAGAGGGCTGGTCTCCCAGTGAGGGTAACCATACATATCCTGCCAAGAGGAGCATAAGGCCAAGCGAAAACCCCAAAGCGTTTCCTGCCAGGCGTCTGTTTCGAACCAACCAGCCGACCACAAATCCGCATAGTGCCCAAGTAATTATCTGAAACAAAAGCACGGGTTGGTGAACAAATGCTTCGAGAACATTAAGAAGTGCTATGAATGGGTTGGTAACTCCTTTTAAATTTTTGGCTAAATAAAAAGAGTTTGAGACATTAAATAATCGAATAACCGAATGACCCGAGAAAATATCATAAAGCTCCAGACTCAAACATCCAGCCCCGCTTGTTATGCTTGCTGCCGGGGCGGCTAAAAAAAGGCCCGCGAGGAAAGGGAAAAGGAGAGCTAAATTTATTTTTGCTAAGATAGGTACGGTAATTGGGATTATCGCTGCCAAAGGATTTCGCCAACCAAAAACGACTATATAAATGATTGAAAATGTAGCAAAAAGAATTGCGAGGGCTGGAGAAAAACTGAAGATTGCCGGAGTAATTATTATTGGCAAAAGAGCCAACCCTCCTGAGGGGGAAAATAAAGCAATTAAAAATATAATCAAAGGAAGAAAAAGCGCAAAACCTGAAGGATAGAAAGCCAATCCGTTAAGAGCAAACCAGCACGTAAGAGCCATAAGAGAAGCCCCAAAAATTTTTGAAATGGATTCTTGCTTAGTTTCCCAGATATCCCAAATACTTGCTCTTAAACTTTCTAAAAATTCTTCATTTTCAAATTCATCTTCAAAGTAATCAGGGTTATTCGCGATTTTCAAATAAAGTGGTTTTAAAATTTTTTCTAAACTGACTCCGGGACGCTTATATTTTTCAATTTTGTAGCGCGTTTGAGTTATTGTCCTATACCTGTCATCAGGATTTTTTGCTAAAGCAGTCGCGATTACATGATCAAGCTTCTTAGGGATTAAGGGGTTTAACTCGTTTGGCGATGGTGGGTTGAGGTTCATGATTTTAAATATGGTGGCTGCCGGTGTTTCAGCTTCAAATGGATTTTCCCCGGTAAGCATCTCATAAAACACTACTCCCAGAGCAAAAATGTCGGTTGCCTCATCAAGATAATCACCAGAAACTTGTTCGGGCGACATGTATCCAATTGTTCCTATGGCAGATCCTTCCGAAGTGAGCGTGGAAGTTCCTTTTAGCCGGGCAATACCAAAATCCATAACTTTTACCCTGCCGTCGCGAAGCAGCATGATATTTTCGGGTTTAATGTCTCTGTGAATAATGTCGTTTGAATGAGCACACTCTAAAGCGAGGCATATTTGAGAAGCTATGGCAATGCTTTGGTCAAGGGAAAGAGGGGCTTCCCATTTCAATATTTTGGAGAGAGTCACGCCGCTTATGTACTCCATAATTAAATAATAATTCTCTTCGTCCTCGTCAAACTCGTGCAATGTAACAATGTTAGGATGGTTTAACAGAGCGGCTGTTTGAGCTTCTCTCATTGTCCTCGGAGCACTTTGAGTATCGATGGGGATTACTTTAATTGCGACAACTCGTTCCATCCGCGTATCGAATGCTTTGTATACTTTCGCAAAACCCCCACTGCCAATCTCTTCTAAAACTTGAAATCGTTCCAGTAAAAACTCTTCAGCCAAGATTTTCTCCAATCAAGGTAATTTTTAGTTTATTTTACTAGCTTCGGCTCAATTTAACTACCGTAGTTTGATTTAACAAGAAAAATGATATAATTTAAATGGTTTTTTGCTTGGTTTTTTGCTGAGTGGATTAATCGGCCGGGGTGGTGAAACTGGCAAACACGCTAGGTTCAGGGCTTAGTGCTCGAAAGGGCTTGCGGGTTCGAATCCCGCCTCCGGCACCATAAAAACAGTTATTCCCTAAAAATTTTGCGGAGGAGCTAATTACGGATACAAAATATTCCCCAAGCGGCAAAGTGAAATATTTAAGAAGGCCATCCCGCAAAAAGCAATTTATTAAATTTCTGGTGCCATTTTTGTTTGTTCTGGGACTGCTCTATTTTTTAGGTCAACTTGGCGAGAGCAAGCCCTCAGAATTTACAGAATACGCAATTCAGGTAAATAAAATGATTCGTGCCTCAAACGAAACGGCTGAGGGCTTTAACGAACTAAAAATACAAGCACCCACTATTTCTCGAGCTGAGCTGAAGGCCAGATTAATTCAATATACGAAGGACTGTGCCGATGTGCAAGAAGACTGTGCTTCATTGATGGTGCCTGAAGAATTGAGAAAAATACATCCTTATTTGCAGCTTTGTTTTGAAATGCGGGGGAAAGGGATGGAAGATTATCAACCGGCTATATTTAACGCTCTTAAAGATGAAGATTTAGAAGTTGCTACATCCCAAGTGTCTAAAGCATTGAGATATCTATCATTGAGCGATGACGCATACGTTCTCTTTAAAGAGAACGCGGAGGAGTTTTTTAGAGAGAAGGGAGTCGATGCTTCTCTGTTGGAACTGACATCTTTCGATGCTGAGCTGGCTTTTGATAAATCGGGTGTCTTGTCTTTTTTACAAGAACTTAAAGGGATTGAGGCCTTAGAAATAATTCACGGCGTTGCCATAGTGGAGCTTTCAACTAATCCGAAACAAACGAGTTATGATGAAAGTTCAAAAACGGCGATTTTGCCTGAAGTTGAAGAATTTGTTGTGGTGGTAACAGTTGAAAATCAAGGGAATCAAATTGAGAACAATCTTCTGGTTGAAGCCATCCTTAAATCAGAAATTGAGCTTGAAGGGCAGCTTAAAAGCGTTAAAATTAACTCCCTTGCACCTGGGGCACGAAAAACCATAACAATACGGGGGCTGAAGCCCACCGGAAGCGGTGTTATTAATCTCTTTACGGTAACCGTTGGCCCCTTGGTTGGGGAAAAACTTATAACAAACAATACCAGGGAGTACAAGTTTGTACTTAAGTAGGGTTTTTTAATACTTTTTCTGCAACTTTTTTAATCTCATCGTAGACTTCTTTAACGGCTACGCCTTTTTCTTTTGCAAGGAGGGCGCAGTCATCGTACTCGGGTGAGACGCTGACTATCTCGTTTTTAAATTTTCCCACCTTGACTTTAGCTTCACCAAATTTTGTTTTTACGATGACTATTTCACGCAAGGCTTTTCTACGCACTTTTTTTGAAATTCGCACCCCCAAAGTGTTTGTCTCTTTAAAGATTATATCCATGATAGCCTCTTCTTTTTGAATGGGGGCGAGTGCTGAAATAGTCGTTCCCGGCCGGTTTTTTTTCATATATACGGGAGTTGTCCATACATCAAGAGCCCCCGCGTTAAAGAGTTTTTCCATTATATATCCATAAAATTCGGGATTCATGTCGTCGATATTAGTATCTACGACAATCACTTCATCTTCCTCAACCTCTTTATGGGTAGAAATCATTTCGCCGATGATAACCCTTAACACGTTTGGTCTTTTTAAATCCCTTGTTCCGGCTCCATAACCTGTTGAGATAATCCTTAAGGGTGGAATTTCTCCAAAATGCTCTGTGTAAGTTTTGATGATAGACGCACCGGTAGGCGTAGTGAGCTCCGTGTTTTCTCCACCGAAATAGATGGGAACATCTTTTAAGATTTCAAGCGTTGCGGGAGAGGGAATTGGCATAATGCCATGATTGGTTTTAGTGAGTCCTGTTCCGGTGGCAACGGGGGAGGCGAAGACCTTTTCGATTTTTAAATAGTTTAATCCGATAGCAGTTCCAACAATATCAATTATTGAATCGGTGGCGCCTACTTCATGAAAGTGGACATTGTTGAGCTTCTTTTTGTGTATTTTTGCTTCTGCTTGAGCAAGGGTGAGGAAAACCTTTTTACCATTCTCTTTGATGGTCATATCCAATTTGCTATCGTCAATTAAATTTTTTACGTTACTCCAATAACGGATGATACCTTTTTCTTCAGCTTGGACATAGACTTTGGTCGCGGCGATTCCTGCCTTTTCAACTTTTTTTGCCGTTATTGAATAATTTTTCAATGGAAGTTTTTTTAGCTCGTTCTCGAGCACTTCAAAAGGCAGCCCGGCATCTAAAAGCGCGCCCAGAGTCATGTCTCCGCTTATTCCGGAAAAACAATCAAAGTAAGCTACCTTCATCTAATCATTCCTTTTATCGGTTGGCGAGCCAGATTTAATGCCCAAAATCTTTTATGAATTTATTCTTAAGATTTTGGATTTTTTGCTCTTCCCCGAGTTCGTGAATTTCGTTAAATTTTGCAATAATTTTTAGAAAAATATGAAAACTCAAAGCGAGCCAAGTTGCAATGTGTCCCTTGCTTGGTTGAGCGCGCAGAGTTAGTTTGCCCTTAACAGGCACAATAAAATCGTCCGAATTGATTGGGTTTGGATGGGCCGCGTTGGATAAGAGCCAATATGCTTTGTCATAAAGAAATAAAAATTCATTTTTACGAGAGGATTCATCACCTACAAGCGCTTTATCAATTTCTTTAGCCATCTCCCGGCGATTTTTAGGTGACCATTTTCTGTACTTCTGAAAACTCTTTAAAGTTCTTTCATCAATTTTTTGGTAATTGTTTAAAATCTCTTCTTTTATCTCAAGAGGGACCAGTACGTCCTGGTGTCCATCGTTCTCCAGCTTTTTCAATGCTTCCCTGTACATAAAAGAGGCAAAGTCTAAAAATCTTTTGCTTCTATCTTGGGGGTCAAGGGACATCCAATATAAATCGATAAGGTTTTCTAAGAGGCTTCTTAAAAGAGTACCGGCATCTTCACCAAAACCTTTAATGGACAGCGTTCTTGTGGCCCAATAAGTTTTTCGGCTTTTGGCAAAGAAAAGTATGGTTATTCTCTCAAACGCGGAAGTGGGCTCGAACTCTTTCTCGGACCACTCATCTGCCAGTTTTAGCAGGTTATCGGTGTGGTCAAAAAGTTTTTTATGTTCTTTATACAAGCTTTTTTCGAAATCTTTTAGTGTTTTATTCGAAAAATTTTCTTGGTTGTTGCCCATTTATTCTCCCAATTGATTTATCAATGTGGCGATGTGTCCTGCTCCAAATCCATTATCTATATTTACGACAGCTACGCCCGGAGCGCAAGAGTTCATCATTGTAAGAAGAGCGGCAAGCCCTCCGAAACTTGCTCCATACCCTATGTTTGTGGGAACGGCAATAACCGGACACGAAACAAGTCCTCCCACCACGCTTGGGAGAGCTCCTTCCATGCCGGCCACGGCGATGATTACGCGAGCAGCTCTCAATTTTTCACTGTAGGCAAGAAGGCGATGGATTCCCGCTACGCCTACGTCATATAAGCGTTCTACCTTGCTTCCCATCATCTCGGCAGTTATGGCGGCTTCTTCGGCTACCCTTATATCTGATGTACCCGCGGTGATTACGAGAATTTGTCCAATTTGGGGAGCTTTCTTCTCTTCAATTACTACTATTTTTGCCTCGGGATAATATCTAGCTTTGGGGGCTACCTTTTCTATCGTCTTAAATATTTGTTCATTGGCTTTTGTGGCAAGGATATTAACCTTGCTTTTTTTGAGAGATTTTACGATTTTACTTATCTCGTTCGGAGTTTTTCCGCTACAGAAAATTACTTCCGGAAACCCTGTTCTTAAGGGACGATGGTGGTCAACTTTGGCAAAACCAAGATCTTCAAATGGGAGATTTCGTAAATTTTCCATAGCCTCATCGACACCAACCTCGCCTTTTTTCACTTTCTCTATTAAGTCTTTAATCCCTGAATCCATTAGCTATCTCCTTAAGGCGACTTATTCGTGCTCTTCTGATTATATCCTTTTAAATCGAGGGATGTATAAATGAAGCCAATCTTATGAAGCTTTTCCCAAACCAAATTGCGTATTTTGGGCTCGAGAAGAAGCGGAATATCTTCTACATTTGTTTCGATGCGGGCTGTGTGTTCTCCGTGAATCCTCACCCTTACGGTTTTTAACCCAAGCTTTTTTAAAAAATCCTCGGCCTCATCTATTTTTTGGAGTTTGCCGGCAGTTATTATCTCATTCTGGAACACGCGTGTTGCTAAGCAGGTTTCGGAAGGCTTATCCCAATCCGGCCAATCAGATTCTTTTAAAAGTTTTCTAATTTCCTTTTTTCCAAAACCAACTTCGACAAGGGGCGATATTATCCCAAGCTCTTTAGCCACCAGTCTTCCGGGTCGAAATTCATTTTCGTCATCTGCGTTTGTTCCGTCAAGCAAACAATAAAAACCTTCTTTTTTGGCGGCCTCTTTTAGTTTTTTGTAGAGATTTTGTTTGCAAAAATAGCATCTCTTCTCTGTGTTTTTTAGAAAGTTCTCGTTTTTTAGTTCATCTGTTTCGAGGGTAAGGTGCTTCACCTTGAGGAATTCTGCAATTTCTTTCGCTCTTTTTAAGTTTTCCTTGGGGATTACGTCTAAACACCCCGTTATGGCTAACACATTTTTTCCGAGGGCCTCTTTGGCAGTTTTGAGAACGAACAGGCTGTCAACGCCTCCCGAAAAAGCGACGGCCACGCCGCTTGTTGATGAGATTATTTTGTAAAGTTTCTTGTATTTTAATCTGTAGGACATTGTAACGCTCCCGGGAAATTTCTTAGAATAATAATAACAGGCTAAAAGAGAATGCAAAAGACATGTCTATTGTGTATAATTTTACAAAAGTTAAGAGGAGGTTGTTTTGTTGGCCATTATTCAGAATCCGGTCATTTTAGGTACCATTATATTTGTTCTAATTGGTTGGTTAATCTTTCTATCAACCCAGCTTTTGATGATTCGTCGAAGGTACCGAGCGATAAACGAGGCCGCGAAGAAAGGTGATCTCGCGAGTTTGATTAATCAATGTGTAAAAGATATTGATGAAGTTGAAACTCAGCTTAAAGAAGCCAAATTACATCAAGAACAAATTTGGAGTCAGCTTCAAGGGGCTATTCAGAGGGTGGGGATTGTAAGGTTTGATGCCTTTGGTGACATGGGGGGAAAACTTAGTTTTGCGGCAGCTTTTTTGAATGAAAATGGAAACGGGATTGTTGTCAGTACAATCAATGGTCGTCAAGAAAGTAGATGTTACGCAAAGCCGGTGGAAGAAGAAAGTTCGCCTTACGCTCTTTCTCAAGAGGAGAAGGAAGCAATTGCAAGGGCAATGACCAAGAGCAAGTCTAAACCTGGCAGAAGATTAGGGGGAGACTATGAAGAAATTTGAAAACAAGAAAATAGCCTTTTTGGGACCAAGGGGAACATTTACTGAGGAAGCGTTACTCTCCGCGGTTGCGGTAAAAGAGGAGAATCTTGTTCCCTACGCTACGGTTTATGATGTCATCAAAGCCATTGATAAAAGTGAAGTTAAAAACGGGATAGTTCCAATTGAAAATTCTATTGAAGGTTCGGTCAACGCTACGCTTGATGTACTTACCTTCGAGGCAAATAATTTATTAATAGAACGTGAGATAATCGTTCCAATTAGACATAGATTAATTGTTAAGCCGGGGGTGGGGCTTAAAGATATTACTACCGTTGTATCTCATCCACAGGCTGTGGCCCAATGCAGAAAATATTTAGCAAAAAACCTTCCCGGTATAGAAATATTGGCGGCAAATAGTACGGCTGACGCAGTAAGGAAGGTTGCAGAAGCCAATCACCAATCGGCGGCTATTGGCACAGAGCTTGCCGCAAAATTGTATGGGTTAAAGGTTTTAAAGGAAGACATTGAAGACTTTAAAGATAACAAAACAAGGTTTGTGCTTTTGGGCAAAGAGCCGGCTAAAAGGACCGGCAAAGACAAGACATCCATTGTTGTTTTTATCTATGAGGACAGGCCCGGGAGTCTTTTGCAGATATTGCAGGAATTTGCTTACAGGTACATAAATTTAACCAAAATACAGTCGAGGCCAACCAAAAAAGGTCTGGGCAATTACTGTTTTTGGATAGATATGGAAGGGCACGTTGAAGACGAAGTCGTGTCATCGGCAATAAAATGTTTGAAATGCAAATTTCGTGTTGTGAAAGTTCTCGGCTCTTACCCCGCGGCTAAAAAATAGGAGAAACATGCTGGACGCAAAATTTGTTCGCGAAAACATAGATGTTGTTAAAGCAGCTCTGAAAAACAGAGGTTCCGATATTAATATAGATGAGTTTGTTTTATTGGATAAGCGGCGCAGGGAGTTACTTGTTGAAGTTGAACAACTAAAAAGTATTCGCAACAAAGCCTCTGAAGAAATTGGAAAGCTTAAAAAAGAAAGCAAAGATGTTTCAGAAAAAATGCTTTCTATGCGGGAACTATCCCGGAAAATAAAAGATATAGATGTTCAGATTAATGAAGTTGAAAGCAAGCTTTCTAATTTTATGTTGGAAATTCCAAATATTCCTCATTCGAGCGTTCCGATGGGGGTTGATGAGAACAATAATAAAACCATAAGGAGTTGGGGCAAGCCTCCTAAATTTAAGTTTGAACCTCAAGCTCATTGGGACATAGGGGTAAATCTGGATGTCCTTGATTTTAAGCGTGGGGCAAAGATTGCCGAATCCCGCTTTACTTTGCTGAAAGGGTTTGGCGCAAAACTTGAGAGGGCGCTTATCAACTTCATGCTTGATTTGCATACGGGCGAGCATAATTATACTGAAATTTTTCCACCGGTTTTAGTTAATTCTAAAAGTATGACGAGTACAGGTCAGTTGCCAAAGTTCGGGGCGGAGCTCTATAAATGTGCCGACGATGACCTTTATCTTATTCCCACGGCCGAAGTTCCGGTAACCAACATCTTTAGAGAAGAGATATTAAAAGAAAAAGACCTTCCTATAAAATATACTGCCTACACACCTTGTTTCCGTCGTGAAGCCGGAGCGGCGGGCAAAGATACGCGAGGCATTATCCGCCAACATCAGTTCAATAAGGTGGAGATGGTGAAATTTGTAAAACCCGAAGAATCCTACGATGAACTGGAGAAATTGGCGAGCGATGCCGAGGAGGTCCTTCAAAAACTGGGCCTTCATTATCGAGTGGTTGAACTTTGCACCGGAGATTTAGGATTTTCGGCGGCCAAGACCTATGATCTGGAAGTTTGGATGCCGTCGTATGAGGGATACAAGGAAATATCTTCGTGTAGCAATTTTGGAGATTTTCAGGCCCGTCGGGCAAATATTCGATACAGAACGGAAGACAAAAAAGTAAGATTTGTTCATACTTTAAACGGTTCCGGCCTGGCAATAGGCCGAACCCTTGCCGCCATCTTGGAAAATTATCAGCAGGAAGATGGAAGTGTCATTGTGCCTGAAGTCCTTAGGCCCTATATGGGCGGGGTGGAGAAGATAGAGTAGCGACAGCTCTCAGTCACCAGCAAACCAATCAACAAGCCAACTACCAAACCCAATTAGATTGAAATAGAAAATTAACTCAAGCGTATAATTTTCTATGTGGCAACCGGTGTGCTTATCGGTTTTTTAGCAGGCAAAATGAAGGAGAGAAAAATCAAACAAACGTCATAGTACAAAGAAAGTCTGGATGGAAAGGTTTGTTAAATGATTGAATTAAACTCTCTTTTTAAGCAAGCGCTTAAACTGATGGAAGAAACCGATAAGAATATTTTCATCACCGGTCGAGCGGGAACCGGAAAATCGACGCTGCTTGATTATTTTCGGTCAACTACCAAAAAAAACATTGTGGTTTTAGCGCCAACGGGCGTAGCGGCCGTGAATGTTTCCGGCCAGACCGTTCACTCATTTTTCGGCTTCAAACCGGGTGTGACGGTTGAGCAAGTTAGAAAAAAAGCAAAAAAGAAAACGTCTGTGGTTTACAAAAAGCTTGATGCAATTGTAATTGACGAGGTCTCCATGGTGAGAGCCGATCTTTTGGATTGCGTCGACCAGTTTCTAAGAATCAATGGCAAGATTTCAGGAGTGCCTTTTGGAGGCATCCAAATGATTTTTATTGGAGATCTTTATCAAATTCCGCCCGTCGTGATTGGGCATGAGCGGGAGACTTTTAGAAGTTACTACAAAAGTGAGCATTTTTTTGATGCGAAAGTTTTTAATGGCGTAGATGTTAAGTATTTGGAGCTTGAGAAGATTTATCGTCAAACAGACAAAAAATTCATAGAACTCTTAAATAAAATTCGCAACAAGACTGTTAACGATAAAGATGTTGAGATGATTAACAAACGATATTTTGAAGATGAGAACAATTTACCGGGTGACGCTATTTGTTTGACTACAACTAACGCGATGGCTGACGAGCAAAACAAAGCAAAGTTGACTCGGGTTCGTGGCAAACAGCATGTTTTTGAGGCTGAGATTAAGGGGAGGTTTGACGAAAAGCATTTTCCGGCCGAGAAAATACTTAAACTTAAAAAGAAAGCTCAAGTAATGCTTCTCAATAATGACTCGGCGGGTCGTTGGGTCAATGGAACAATTGCTACTGTTAATGAGCTAAAGGACGATTATCTATCGGTTAAGCTTCCGGATGGAAGTATTGAGGAGTTAGCTCCATTTAAATGGAGCATTTATAATTTTTTCTGGAACAAGGAAGCACAAGCTGTGGACGCGGAAACCATTGGCACATTTAAACAATATCCCGTTAAGCTTGCTTGGGCGATAACCATCCATAAAAGCCAAGGAAAAACGTTTGATGATGTGGTAATTGATATTGGGAGAGGCACATTTACGCCCGGGCAGTTGTATGTGGCTTTTTCTCGCTGTCGAAGTTTTGATGGCATTTTCTTGAAAAAAAAGATTAAGAAATCAAATATTTGGACGGATTGGCGAGTGGTAAAATTTGTTACCGAATATCAATATGGTCTTTCGGAAAAACGAATGTCTATTGATGAAAAAATAGGGTTAATTAAGAAAGCTATCGATGACGATTCTTTTTTAGAAATTACCTACTTGAGAGCTAAGGGCGAAAAATCGAAAAGAGCAATTAAACCGGAAAGTGTTGGCGAAATGGAATATAAGGAAAAAAGCTTCATTGGGGTTTGGGCATATTGTTTAAAGCGGAAGGACCATCGAAGTTTTCGAGTTGATAGGATTTTAGAGATGAAAGAAATAAATCTCAACGAAGCGCCCCTTGGCGAGTGAGCGTCTATATGAAAAGTTGATGGATAAAGTTCTAAATCCAACAATCCAAAATCATTGCTAGAAATATTAGAAAGAGATAAGGGCTTGAAAACTTAAACAGTTGCCAACTCATTTTCTTTTCGGGGGTAAAGATAAGACGGATACTCATTATGGCGATAATTATTCCTGCGGCAATTGATGAAATTAAATAAATTCTTCCAAAGCTTGTTATTAAAAAAAGCGAAAAAGTTACCAATGCCAGAGCAAAAAGCGCAATCCACCTTATCGTAGTTTCATGGCTTGTTACTACCGGAAGCATCGGCACCTTCACTTTCTCGTAATCGTCAGAGAAATAAATAGCTAAACTCCAGATATGAATGGGTGTCCAAAAGATTATCAGTAAAGCCATCATAACCGGAATAAATTCAACCTTGCCAGCGATTGCGCTCCAAGCAACAAGCACAGGCATACCTCCGGCCGGGGCACCAAGGACTATGTTTAAGGGACTTTTACGTTTGGTTATGGCGTTATAGACTAAGGCGGAATCACCTACACCCAAAAGCATGAAGAGGGCGGCCAGAGGATGAAGAAAATAGACCAATACGGTGCCAATAAAAATTAAAATCAAACTGTATATTAGTGCCTTTTTGGGCTCAATTCTTCCGCTTGGGATGGGGCGGTGTTCAGTTCGGGACATTTGGGCGTCAATATCTCTATCGATGTAGCAAGTGAGCGCATTGGTTCCACCTGTCCCCAAAATAAGGGCGAGAGTTATTATGGCAAGAACACATGGCTCTGTTGTTGAATAAATTTTGACGGCAACAAGTGCCGCGGCCAGGGCGGTAAATACCAAAAGCAATACCGAACGTGGTTTAGTTACTTCAATATAATCTTTAACTTTTGCCATTTCTCACTCCTAAATTAACTCCTCGCTTATTTTCAACTACAAATTTTAAGGCGTCAAGGGTTAAAGGAGTGTGGCAGATTGAGCTGCGGATTGGGCTATGATAAACTTACTTTGGCGTTTATTGTATTTTTATTTGCGAAATGACAATAGAATTGTAAAATCAGTTAGTGGTTGACGGTTGATAAAAAGGTATGAATCGTTTATCTTTGGATTTTTAAACTACTGACTAATAGTTAAGGGTAATGGGTAACGGATTGAAGATCTGATGTACAGGTTAAGGACCTATCGGACAGTAGGATAGAAAAATTCGGGAATCGGCGGTCGGAGATTTTAAAGTTTTAATATTTACAATTTTCATTTTACAATTTGATAGATTTCTGGAGGGGTGGCTTAACAACATTCTACAAATGTTGAATTGGAAATTGAAGATTGGAAACTTAAAATTTGAGGTTATAAAAAGCTTTTAAATTTGCATTTATAATGTAGCGAAGCGACAAGAAGATTGAAGATTGGAAAATTTAAAATGGAAGAAAAAGCAAATGAACTTTCAGAACGATTGCTAGACTATGGTGTTGAAATTGTAAAACTTACCATGAAATTGAGAAAGACTTCGGCAGGAAGGCAAATCGCGAATCAACTATTACGTTGTGGCACATCTGTTGGAGCCAATTATGAAGAGGCATGTGGTGCTCAAAGCAGGGCTGATTTCATACATAAGCTTCAAATTGTTTTGAAAGAAATTCGTGAATCACTATATTGGTTAAGGTTGATTAAGAAATCGGCAATTTTAAAGGAGCAAAATTTAATTCAAATCGTTGAGGAAACAAAGCAATTAAGCAATATTATCGCAAAGTCGATTATTACAGCTAAGAAAAGGAAATAAATTTACAATTTAATATTTACAATTTTCATTTTACAATTTTGTAAATTTCTGGAGGGGTGGCTGAGCGGCCGAAAGCGGCGGTCTTGAAAACCGTTAGTGGGGTGACTCACTCGGGGGTTCAAATCCCTCCCCCTCCGCCATTTTTACGAAGCAAAAATGCCCTGAGCGAACAAAGAGAGTCGAAGGGCAAACCTGTAAGTTAGTAGCGAGAAAAGTAGTTTTTAAAGATTTGCAACTATGAGCTGTAGACTATAAACTATTAACTGATTTTTGGAGAGGTCGCATAGTTGGTCTAGTGCGGCCGCCTGCTAAGCGGCTTGGGGGTTATAAGCTCCCTCGAGGGTTCGAATCCCTCCCTCTCCGCCACTCGCTTCGCTTGCTTGTGGCAAGCCACTAAAAGTAAGGAGAAGTGGTCTGTTTGCATCGAGTTTTGTCGAAGGGCAAAGTTATTAGTCGATAGTGGGAAGTGATAATTTTTAGAGAATAAAGGAGTTTTAGGTTTAAAATTACTAACTCCCAACTAATAGATTCCTGACTAAATGCGCCTGTAGCTCAATTGGACAGAGTGTTGGACTACGGATCCAAAGGTTGCAGGTTCGACTCCTGCCAGGCGCACCAATAAATTTGCAAAGCAAATAGTCGGTAGTTAGTAGTGAGGAGTCGGGAGCAAAAAAACAGATTTATCGAATGCGGAAGCGTTAGGGAAATTCGCGAGTTTTTTAGTGTTGGCAAAATTTAATTAGGTAAAAATATGACAGATGAAGAATATATGAAAATAGCCATAGAGGAAGCGGAAAAAGCAGCTTCCGAAGATGAGGTGCCAGTAGGCGCCATTGTTGTTTTTGGGGAAGATATTATTGCGAAAGCGCGCAATAAGTGTGAGAGATGGCAAGACCCTACGGCTCACGCTGAGATTTTAGCCATTCAGCAAGCGGCAAATCATTTAGGAAGCTGGCGGCTTTCGGGTTGCAAGCTCTTTGTTACCAAGGAACCTTGCCCAATGTGCGCGGGAGCCATTTTTCAGGCGCGCGTGGACAAGCTAATTTATGGAGCACCTGATATAAAAACCGGCGCCGCAGGCACTCTTTACAACATCACAAATGACGCGCGACTAAACCATCAAACTACTGTGACCTCTGGAGTTTGCGAAGAAGAGTGCCGCAAGCTCTTGCAAGACTTTTTTAAGAAAAGACGTTAAAATAACTCTTGGAGAGGTCGCTGAACGACATTCTGCGAATGTCGAATTGAAAACTGAAGGTTGAAGATTGGAAAATTTAAAGTGGAAGAAAAAGCAAATGAACTTTCAGAACGATTGCTAGACTATGGTGTTGAAATTGTAAAACTTACCATGAAATTGAGAAAGACTTCGGCAGGAAGGCAAATCGCAAATCAGTTGTTGCGTTGCGGTACCTCCGTTGGAGCTAATTATGAAGAGGCAGGTGGCGCTCAAAGTAGGGCTGATTTTATACATAAGCTTCAAATTGTTTTGAAGGAAATTCGTGAATCACTATATTGGTTAAGGTTGATTCAAAAATCGGCAATTTTAAAGGAGCAAAATTTAACTCAAATCATCGAGGAAACAAAGCAACTAAGCAATATTATCGCAAAGTCAATTATTACAGCCAAGAAAAAGAAATAAATTTACAATTTTCATTTTACAATTTGATAGATTTCTGGAGAGGTCGCATAGTCTGGCCGAGTGCGGCGGTCTCGAAAACCGTTTCCCGCCTTACGGTGGGACGAGGGTTCGAATCCCTCCCTCTCCGCCAATTGGAAAATGTCTTTGTTGGCTCGCCCTCTTCGAGGGCTCGCCAGCCGATTTTAAGCGCGAATTGGAATTTTTTATCTTTGCCCTGCTTTTGCAGGGCTGGCCAAAAGCAGGCTTCCCGGATTTGCATTTTTAATTTTTAAGGAGGAAATATGAAAAAAATAGCTTTAATAGCAATTTCTATTTCGGTTTTGATAGTTATAATTGATTTTGTTACTCTTTGTAATCAAAGCCTTGCAGTTGCACCGTTTTGGCGCTGTGCCGGACAATTTATTGGTTTGGGCTGTTTGATCGTTTTTGGTTTATGTCTTCTTTACTTATTTATTTCTTGGTTCATTAACCCGTTTAGAGTATCGAAAATACGGTCGGAAATAGAAACCGGACAACGCCTTGCTTCAGTGACCGAAACCATTATCCGCAGATCATTTGGTTTTATCCTCTTGATTGCCACGATCCCTTTTCTCCTAAATATTATCACCTTGCCGACAATAATCATCTTTTTAACTTTTGCGATTTATTGTTTGAAAAGCCGGCAATACCGTTTGGGCTGGGAAATTTTCTGGGTTGTGCTGGCTTTATTGATTTATTTTGTGCCCATAACACCAATTGGCTGGGGAGTTTACGCCAATCTTAAAGTAACGCGCCTGTCTCCCCTGTTAGATCTCGGCATTTATCTTTTTGGCCCCGCGCCCCTTATTTTTTGTACCCTGGCTTTGTTTTTACTGAGCAGTGATTTGACCAGCCGGTTCAAAAAAATCAGCCTGACTGCCTGGCGCAACATCTTGCCAATAATTCTGTTCTTGCTGGCCGCTGCTTATTTTGGGCTTTCACCCTTTATTTCAAAAATAGTGGTTGAACCGGGGTACGGCAGTTTTAATCGGTCTGGCAACTATGGCAACATTGAAATGCCGCCTTCGCCTGAATTAAAATTTGACCGACAACAAAATCTTTGGATTTATAATTTTCAGATGAAAAATAATCTGCAGGACGAGGCGGAAATAGAAAAAATCTTTGGTGACAAGTCGGAAATTCCTTTGTCTATTGGCGAAAATATTAAAATTGAAGGCGCGGTTTTTGCCAATGGTAAAATACTGATTGGGTCGGGGCAAAGAACCGTTATCACTATTCTTTCTCTAAAACCCTTTGGCATCATTACTTTCCAAGGGAAAAATACGAGTGTTGCTTATGATTTTTGGAAGTAATTTATAAAAAATACTAAATCACCTTATTAAAGATTGGATAAAAAACTTAAAATCGTCCAATCTGAAAGGGTCGCTTCTCCGCCAGAGCAGTACAAATTTTGGGCGAAATCAGTTCGAATTTTTTCGAACGCACACCGCCATTCGACTTGCTTCGCTTTAGAGCAGAGTCGCTCACCCTTCGACCTTGAGCTCAGAGTCGAGAGGTGGCAAGCCACATAAGATGAAGTGCCAATCACGTGGTAAGATATAACTAAGAGTTGACAGATAGGCCTAAAATCTTTTATTTTTTAGTTTCTTAAACTATAAACTAACAACTATTCCGGAGAGGTCGCTGAGCGACATTCTGCGAATGTCGAATTGGAAATTGACGTGCCTGCCGGCAGGCAGGAAGATTGCAGATTGGAAAATTTAATATTTACAATTTTCATTTTACAATTTTGTAAATTTTTGGAGGGGTCGCATAGTTCGGCCTAGTGCGCGCGACTGGAAATCGCGTTGGCGGTTTATAGCCGTCACGAGGGTTCAAATCCCTCCCCCTCCGCCATTTTTGCTAAGCAAAAATGCCCTAATTCTTCTTAGTCCTGCGTCAGCAAATTTTTCCCTAAATCTAATTTTTTGTCTTTGTTCCGCGAAACTGAAGGCCAGAAGCGGGTTTTTCTGAATTTTTATTGATTAACAAAGGTCGAAAGTGGTATAAAGTTAATGAGCCAAGTGTTCAAATTGTGGCGAAAATCGCCAAGGCGTTGGGTGTTTCAATTGAAGAATCAATTAAATAAAATAAGTAAGGCCAATTATGAATAAACTAACTAATAAACTAACTATTTTTATAATTATTTTAATATTAGTTATTATTGGTGGCATTGGCGCCTATTTTGTTTTTCAAAAACCCTCCTCTCTTCAGTCCCCAATACCACCAAAGCAATCGCTACAACAAAGCGTTACATCATCGTTATTCGGAACGATGGTTGCTTACGGTATAAACGATGCGGCAATGAGCACGCCTGGTATACTTGATGCCATCAGTCAAAAAGGTTGGACTGAATTCAGAAAAGATGATTTGGCATATCAGAATTTTCTAAGCAACTTAAAAAAACTTATTCAAGACCACACAAAACTCATGAAAGCGACGGGTTTTTCTCTTGACCGAGAAATTGTCGGTTATTTCACATGGAATATAATTGAGCCCCAAAAAGGACAATTTGATTGGGAATTGACTGATCTTTACGTCCAAGCGGCTTCAAATGCTGGCGTTAAAATTTCCGCCGTTATCCAACCTTTTGCCGGTTGGGACCAAAAAAATACTCGGCTGGAAAAAGAAGCGTTAGATTTTGCTTATTACGACTATAAAGCCAGCCCACCCAAAGATATTGCTGAATATCAAAACTTTTTAACGAAAATGGTTGAGCGTTATAAAGATAAGGTTGCCGTTTGGGAAATCGGTAATGAGCCTGAAAATCCGGGCGATGGTTATCAAAATAATCCAGAGGGGTATTTTGATTTGGTTAAAATTACATCGGAAACGATAAAGAAAGCAGATCCAAAAGCCAAAGTAACTAATGGCGGCGCTATGCCTATTGTTGGTATGCGTGAGTCGGATTCGTTTAAAGCTTATTGGACGAAATTTTTTGCTCTTGGTGGCGGCCAATACCTTGATTATTTTAATGTTCACTACAATATTGAACGAAGCCCAGATGTTAAGTTGGATCCGGACATCTTTGAGAAAAACCTAATGGCGTTTAATAATCTAATGGATAAGAATGGTGGTAGGAAACCTCTATACATAACTGAATTCGGCATTTATTCGGGCTCGCCATCTTCTCAACCATTTGGTCAACCCGCTCAAGGGCAGCCGCCTATCGGCGGAAGTACGCCGAGTGAAAATCAGGAACAGCCTTCCGGGCAACCTATTCAAGGACAAGCCATTGGTCAAAATATCCAGCCAAACAAAGAACAGGCCCTGCGCAATTTAAGTGAAAACGACCAAGCCACCTTGTATTTTAAATATTCCATTCTTGCTTTCGCCAATGGCGCTGATTTGGTCTTTATTGATTTGATTGGTCCGGACAATAATATGGTCGGTTCTTCAATGGCATTTAATACCGACGATCAACCGCGGCTTTTTCTCACTGCTTTAAAAATGATTGATAGTAAGATTAGCGGTTTTTCTAAAGTAGAAAAAATTGCCGGTGGTCAATATAAATTTACTGTCGGTAGTAAAACTATCTATGTTTTATGGTCAGGAACATTGCCAAATGAAATTTCGGGTCAAGTAAGAGTGGCAGATATGAAGGGGCAAGAATGGCTTATGGATGCGGCAGGGATAAAATTAAACGCCGACCAGCCGGTTTTTATTGAGTTACAGGATAGTAATTAAAGGTTGAAATAGATAGAAAAATTATCACAAAAGAATTTGCTACCAAAGAAAAACCTGAAATTGTCTAATTCCGCCCAGACACGTTACAAATTTGGGCGAAATCGGTTCGGATATTTTCAAATACACACTGCCATTCGACTTAATTATAAAAACAAAAGATGTTATAATTTCTTTGACCGTGCTAAGTGGGGAGTTAGCGGTGCCTTGTACCCGCAATCCGCTATAGCGGGACTGAATTCCCTCCGGAGGCATTGGCTATAAGAATGAAATTTTGATAAGTGACGTTGAAGGTTGGGTCCTGTGCGACGGTAGCTTGTGAACCCCGTCAGGTCCGGAAGGAAGCAGCGGTAAGCAAGAACTACCGGGTGCCGCAGGTTCACCTAACTGGAGTTAACTGTCGAGATTTCACTTGTAGCTTAATGTCGAAGGCGGGTGCACGGTCATCTAGCTCTCAGCTACCAGCCTCCAGCTGCCAGCGTGAATTAAAAACTAAGAAATAAAAAATAAAAGCGACATAGAAAAATTAAAAAATAAAAAGCTTTTAAACATTCTTAATTTTCGTGCTTACTGTGTCTACCTACTGGCAAGCAGGTCATTTTTCATTCTTCATTTCAACTTTACCCTTACCCCTGTACCCATTATCCTTGTTTTACTATAAGCAATTTTTTTATCATGCCACCACGTTCTCGTTTCTCTTGACAGTACTTCTTTAAAGAAATATACTTTGGAATATAAAATATTTGCAATTCAAATAAATGAGGGAAAATGGATAGAAAAAGAGCTGAAATTTATGCGAAAAAACTGGATACTTTTTTAACGAATATTTTTCACGGTTTCAGGGGAAAGGAAAAAATCTTGGCCACTGAGGCGGGATTAACCATGCCTCAGTTTTTTGTCATGATGATAGTTGATGCAAAGGGTAGCCGTAAGATGAGCGAGCTTGCGGAGCTGCTCTCTTTAAACTTCGGAACGGCAACGGGCATAGTCGACCGACTCGTTCGCGACGGCTATCTTAAACGCCAGCGGGATGAAAAAGACAGAAGAGTTGTCCGCGTTTATCTAACTGATAAAGGGAAGAGTGTCATTGTAAAGGTGCAGGAGAAACGGCGAGAAAGACTTGTGTCTTTGCTTGAAAAAATTAATGAGGAAGATTTTGAGGATTTATTTGCAATTTTTCAAAGAATATTACCTGCCATCATGGCTGGTTTAAGAGATCACAGGGAGGATTAAGATGAAGAAAAAGACTTGGGTGATTATTTCCGTTTTGATTGCTTTAATTTTAATTGCATTGGCCGGATTTTTCTTCTTTAGAAATGGGGCGGCTGAAGTAAAGACGGCAAAAGCAACGAAAAGCACCATCTCCATTGTTGTTTCCGCATCGGGAGAGCTTGAAGCGAGAAATCAAGAAGAAGTGACGGCGGATGTAAGCGGCATAATTAAGGCACTTCCCCTTAAGGACGGTTCCAAAGTATAGAAGGATGATGTGATTCTCGAGTTGGATGAGGAGCAATTAAGCTTTGCGGAGAAGCAAGCTTATGCCGCCTACCTTTCTGCCGAAGCAAATTTGGAAAAACTGGATTCGATTCCACAAACCTCTGACGAGGAGTTAGATGCGGCCAAAGCTCAGGTTGAGCAAGCTGAGATGGCTTACGAGATTGCCAAAAAGAACCTTGCGAATGTGAAAATAATGGCTCCAATCGATGGAATTCTTATCTATTCGACATCGACTTCGGGAATGGTGGGCCAAGGTGGGGGGTTTACCATCGGAAGCGCTGTTCAACAAGGACAAGTTCTTTTTACCATAGCGGATTTGAGCAAGATGAATTTTGTTGCAAATGTGGATGAAACCGATGTCGGAAGGATAAAAGTAGGGCAAGAGGCCGAGGTTGTAATTGACGCATATCCAAGTAAGCTCATCAAAGGAAAAGTTGTAAAGATTGGTTCCGTATCTTCGGTTACGACAACAGGGGCTACAGTTTTTCCCATTGAAATCGAGCTTGAGCAGTCATCTCTTGATTTAAAAATCGGTATGAACGGCAGCGCCGATGTCACAGAGACCACAAAGAACAATGTTGTCACGGTGCCGATAGAGGCGGTCTTGGAAAAGGAAGATAAAGACGTTGTTTTTATCTTAAAGGATAACATCGTCGAGGAGCGGGAAGTCGAAGTCGGTCTTTCCGATGAAACGCGTGTTGAGATAAAAAGAGGTGCAAGAATCGGTGACCAGGTTATCATCTCGGAAATCGCTAAATTAAAAGACGGCGATAAGGTAAAGATGGGTGGAGATGAATAAGCGCGGACTATTTGCAAGATTTCGAAGGTAAAGGCAGTTGATTAATCTTATGTTGATAAAGACGAAGGATTTAAAGAAAATCTATAAGATAGAAGACATTGAGGTTCCCGCGCTTAGGGGTGTTTCATTTTCCATAAAAGCGGGCGAATCTGTATCCATAATGGGTCCGTCGGGCTCTGGAAAGTCCACACTCATGCATTTAATCGGCTGCCTCGATAAGCCAACCTCCGGGAATGTTAAAATTGAAGGTCAGGATACGATTAATTTAAACGAAAACGAGCTCGCCGTGCTTAGAAACAAGAAGATTGGCTTCGTGTTTCAGTCTTTCAATTTGCTTCCCAGGGCAACGGCGATAGCAAATGTTGAGCTTCCCATGGTTTATTCCGGTATCGGCTTAAAGGAGAGAACAAAGAAGGCCAAAGAAGTGTTGGAGGCGGTTGGGCTCGGTGACCGGCTTTACCATAGACCAACGCAGCTTTCTGGCGGGCAACAACAAAGGGTTGCAATTGCTCGCGCGTTGGTAAATGATCCCTCAATCATTTTAGCTGATGAGCCCACAGGAAATCTCGATTCAAAAGCCGGAGCTGAGGTAATGGCGATTTTGCAAAAATTACATGATGAAGGAAGAACGGT
>NZ_JAUSCH010000135.1 GCF_030651595.1 Candidatus Oleimmundimicrobium sp.
GACTTAATCTTTTATATTATCAAAAGTCGGATCTTTGAAGCGACCTGTCGGCTCCCGCCTTGTCGCATCCATCATTCCAACCACATCAAAACGGAATATCGTCAGGATCGAACGAATCGTCCGCCTGCGGCCCGCCCGAAGGATCCTGCATTGGCGGAGCCATCGGCGGAACATTCTGCGGACGGTACTGCTGCTGTTGCGGCTGCTGACCGGCTGCCGGGGCGTTGTAACCGCCGCCATAGCCGCCGCCCTGCGGAGCCTGCCGGTTATAGCCGCCATCATCCGCCGGTTGCCCGCCCGATGATTGGCCGCCGCCCTGAGCGCCGCCGACAAATTCAAAGTTGTCAACACTCACGCGATGCTTGCTTTTCTTGGTGCCGTCCTGGGCAGTCCAACTGTCCAGAGTGAGCCGGCCTTCAACAAAGATAGGATTACCTTTCTTGAAATACCGCTGCACTACTTCAGCCCTCTTGCCAAACAGACGGCAATCTACGAAACAGATTTCATCACGCTGCTGACCATCCTGTCCCGTCCATTTCCTGTTTGTGGCAATACCGAAGTCTACCACCGGCATTCCGCTTGGCAGATATGACAACTGCGGGTCGCGCGTCATATTGCCGAGAAGTATGATTCTGTTATAACTGGACATTTGTATCTCCTATATTCCGTCTTATGTTACGGTCTACTCATCATCGACAACATCTTCGACATCGTCAATGTCGTCAGCTTCGTCAATGCCGATAGGCGCGACATCGTCGTCTCTGCGCCAGCCCTCGTCAGAGACCCTGTGTTTGAGGTCTGTGATCGTAGGCGCCTTCTTGTCCATCTGTTCCGGTGAGGCGATGAAATCCGCCCTCAGGATCATCGCACGCATAATATCTTCGGAAAGATTATTATCGCGCTCGATGCTGGCAATCGACGCCGGTTCACAGTTAAAGTACACAAGGATATATGTACCTCTGGTCTTACCGTCAATTTCGTAAGCAAGCTGGCGTTCGTCCCACTTCTTGAGTGTTACTATTTCGCCGCCTCTTTTTTCGATCTGTGCCGTAAT
>NZ_JAUSCH010000136.1 GCF_030651595.1 Candidatus Oleimmundimicrobium sp.
CGTCATCCCCACCTTCCTCCCCGTTGACCGGGGCAGTTTCCTATGAGTCCCCAACTTAATGCTGGCAACATAGGATGGGGGTTGCGCTCGTTGCGGGACTTAACCCAACATCTCACGACACGAGCTGACGACAGCCATGCACCACCTGTGTAGGACGCCTTTCGGCACACTTCATTTCTGAAGTTTTACCCTACATGTCAAACCCTGGTAAGGTTCTTCGCGTTGCATTGAATTAAGCCACATGCTCCGCCGCTTGTGCGGGCCCCCGTCAATTCCTTTGAGTTTTAGCCTTGCGGCCGTACTCCCCAGGCGGGGCACTTAATGCGTTAGCTGCGGCACGGAAAGCGTCGATACTTCCCACACCTAGTGCCCATCGTTTACGGCTAGGACTACCAGGGTATCTAATCCTGTTTGCTCCCCTAGCTTTCGCGCCTCAGCGTCAGTTATGGCCCAGAGAGCCGCCTTCGCCACTGGAGTTCTTCCTAATATCTGCGCATTTCACCGCTACACTAGGAATTCCACTCTCCCCTACCAAACTCTAGCCCACCAGTTTCAAATGCAGTCCTCGGGTTAAGCCCAAGGCTTTCACATCTGACTTAATGAGCCGCCTACGCGCTCTTTACGCCCAATAAATCCGAACAACGCTTGCCCCCTACGTATTACCGCGGCTGCTGGCACGTAGTTAGCCGGGGCTTCTTCTGTGGGTACCGTCACCTTGCGGCTTCTTCCCCACTGAAAGGACTTTACGACCCGAAAGCCTTCATCGTCCACGCGGCGTTGCTGCGTCAGGCTTTCGCCCATTGCGCAAAATTCCCCACTGCTGCCTCCCGTAGGAGTCTGGGCCGTATCTCAGTCCCAGTGTGGCCGGTCACCCTCTCAGGCCGGCTATCCATCGCTGTCTTGGTGAGCCGTTACCTCACCAACTAACTAATGGAACGCGAGCTCATCCTTAAGCGGCCTTGCGGCCTTTTTTAGTAATTTCATGTGAAAAAACCAATATATTCGGTATTAGCCCGAGTTTCCTCGAGTTATCCCAAACTTTAGGGCAGATTACTCACGCGTTACTCACCCGTTCGCCACTATCTCGCAATCTCCCTATCTGCCGAAGCTTCAAGAGAGTGAGATCGTTCGACTTGCATGTGTTAAGCACGCCGCCAGCGTTAGTCCTGAGCCAGGATCAAACTCTCCGTTTAAATAATATCAGCAACATCAAATGATGTTGCGACGTTTGTAAAGATTCTTACTTTTGTCAGCGTAATGCTGACGAGTCCCTTAGCTGCAAAACATAAAGCTTTTCAACACTGTTTAGTTTTCAAAGACCAATAAACGCAAAAAATAATGCTAACAGAAGCTATATGGGCTGTCAATAAAGATTTTATAAAAGACAAAAAAATACCGCCGAACTTTTGGCGACAGATAAGTAAAGCTAGTTATTTAGCTTTTTTACTTACCTTATTTTTTTATCGCCCCCGTTTGGTGCTTACTCAAATGCAACACTCCAAAAATATCAAAGACCAAACCTAACCAAGATAAATTATATCATCATCCCAAAATTAATGTCAATCAATTTTGACCTTATTTAAATAAATTTACAACATCCCTTTAACTATCATGTCAACGGCCTCTTCCTCGTTCAAACCGCGCGCCATAAGCGTATCAAGTTCCTTTTGATTGACCCTGCCAACTGAGGCCTCATGAGTTATTCTTGCCATTTCGTCAGTTACACGAACCAATGGAGTAGCTCTGGCTGTTGAACCAAAACCTTGAATTATTTCCTTGCAATCTACGTGACCTGTTGCTCCGGGAGCATTGCCTTCGGTAATGCCCTCCATAAAAACCTCGCCGCCTCCTCTTGCCGCAGCACGCATACGAATTGTCCCTCTGGAATTTCTGCCTTCCAAAAAAAGAGCATCCCGGATCATAACCTTATCTCTGTTGCTTTTCCCGTAAGCTTTTGTAATCATCTCAACTTTAGCGTCTCGTTGCGCGTAAATATTCGCATTTATGTTAACTTTACCAGCCGTTCCTTTAACCAATGAAAAAATCGTCTTAAAGTAACTGCCTTCTCCAACCTCCGCCTCAAAAGCAGGATAGACGGATGCCCCACTATTCTCCCCATGATAATGACGCTCCTCATAAAAAAACTTCGCTCCCTTGCCAATAGCAATCTCTGCCTCCATTTTATGAACAAGGTTACGAGCATTCGGGAAACTACAGTGAGCAAGTATCAAAATTTCAGCACCGTCTTCGATAATGAATCGGGAGATTACCTCTTGAACCCCGCTTTGGGAAACCATCCCAAAACAAAGATGTAAAGGCTGTTTAATTTTAGCTCCCTTGGTCACAATTATATCGGCAACTATGCCATTATCGAGCTCTTTGCTTTTTAAGATTAATCCGGGAACATCTTTAAGAGCTGCAACTTTATTGAAATTTAAAAACAACTTTGGCGTGCTTGGCGACATCATAGAGTCGACATCAAAGCCAACTTTCTTGGCACTTTCTAAAATTTCATAAGGCAGGGTTTTCTCTTGCATTTCTCTTCTCTCCTCGCCATTGTGCAATATTTATGCATAACTATCGGGAACCTTCCGCTTAAAATTGTTTTGCCTTCCCAGATCAATGTAGCTGAATCGGCAACTTCACCGCTTTCCTCCCGATGAGTAATAATTAAAATAGATGAGTTTGTTTCATTTCTTATATTATCAAAAAGCTGGTAGAGCTCATCATAAACAATAATATCTAATCCTGAGTCCGGTTCGTCCAGTATCATGAGCTTAGGTTCCATGGCTACCACAGCTGCCAGCTCTACACGCTTTCTTTCTCCACCACTTAAGGAATTATCCACAAACCTCTTCTTGAATTTCTTGCTATCCAGCTCAACTAGAGATAATGCACGGTCAACAGCACTCTCGCTTCGATTAGACATTCCTGCTTTTATATAGTCTTCCACTGTTATTCCTTCAAATCTCACTGGTTCTTGCCAAGCCAAAGTAATCCCTAACTTAGCTCTCTCGGTTACTGAAAGATTGGTTATGTCCTTGCCCATAAAGGTTATGCTGCCAGAAACAGGTTTGTAACCCTCTAGGCCCATAATTGAATATGCGAGGGTGGATTTTCCAGAACCGTTAGGTCCAAGTATTGCATGAATTTCCTTCTCACGAACCTCAAAACTCGCCCCGCACACAACCGCTTTTTTTAAACCTCGGGGCTCTATTACTAAATCCTTGACCTTAAGCATTGAGTCTCACCTTATCTTTATAAATTTTTCATCTCAATCTAACATATAACTTATTTATTTAAAATTGCGTTAATTGCCTTCTCGTCCAAATCAGCTGTCTCTTTCATAGTCTTAATTAAAATCTTCTTTAATTTTTCCTCACCCATTGCCTCAATTTCTTCTACCATAAAACCAGCAAACTCAAGGCTACATTTTTTGCAAAGCTCAGCCGCGGAAATATAGTATTTTGCCGCCTCTTCAAATCCTTTTTTTCTAAGTTCGTCGGCCAACTGTTTTCTTCCATTGTATCCCCGGGGCATATCTGCTAAAAAAATAGCGGCAAAATCTACTTCTTTATCTCCTCGCTCAATATTTTCAATCACTGCTCTTGCTTCCGCAATTGCCTTAAGCCCTGATTCTTTAATCTTTTTAACTAAATCGTTCAACTTTTAATTCCCCCTCATTAAAATAATAGTTAATATAATTAGAGATGTTTAAAAAATTATAAGGCCCGCCTCTTTTTACTGCAATCTTTTTATAAAAATCATCAAGTTGCACAACTTCTACCGACAACGAATAACCCTCTTTTCGGTCACAAGCCAATTAACGGGGACATCGTGAGACTCATTTGGCACTTCATCCACCACCTGAAGCTCATAAGCTAACCCAATTATCGCTGTCCGCGAAGTAAGTGCCTGAAGAAATCTATCGTAGTATCCCCCGCCATAACCTAACCTGTGCCCCGACATATCAAAAACGCTGCCCGGCAAAATAATAGCATCTAAATCATCCAATCTTTCTAACTTTAGTTTAATATTTTTTGGCTCCAGTATTCCGTAAAGGCCTACATCGAGATCATCATCAAAGCTATCAATGTAAACCATCTGAAGTTCTCTATCTTTTGCTCGGGAAACCGGGAGAACAACCTTCTTGCCCAATTTCAAAGATTCCCTTATTATGCACTCTGTTTCTACCTCGCTTCTGAATGACACATAAAAGGCAATGGTCTTAGCTTGCTTAAATTCTCGCATGTTAAAAAGGTTTATCTTTATCGCGCGGCTTTTTTCTCTTTTTTCTTCTGGTAACAACCTATCTCTTTTTGTTAAAACTTTTTGCCTCAACAACTTTTTTCTTTTCATAAGTTATTCCTTTACAATATCTCTGCGACTATCTGCATAGTTCAACGTAAATTAACACTCTCCTTTAACTAAATTTATTTGACAGCTAATTTAGAGAAGACTATTATGCATAACTAAGCAGGTATTTGCTTAAATTGATTAGGTATTAGATCGTGGAGGGCAATTTGTACATAATAGTGGTGGGTTGTGGACGTGTAGGCTCTCATTTAGCTCAATGTCTATCAACTGAAGGACACAATGTTGTGGTGATTGATAAAAATCCGTCCTCTTTTCGCCGGCTCGGCTCAACTTTTAATGGATTAACAATCGAAGGGGTGGGTTTTGACGAAGATGTCCTTAAACAAGCAGAAATTGAAAAAGCAGACGCCCTGGCTGCCGTAACCGACCTCGACAACACCAATATGATGATAGTTGAAATGGCCACCAAACTTTTCGATGTTCCCCGAGCAATAGCCAGACTTTACAATCCCGAAAGAGAAAGAACTTATCAGCAACTGGGCCTTTCGTATGTTTGCGGAACAATTCTTACAGCCGAAAAAATACTGGACAAAATCATTGAGGGCTATGTTCGACATGTGTCGGTTGGCGAAGATGCAGAAATAATTGAGTTTGAAGCTGGAAAGTTTCTCAACAACAAGAAAGTTGAAGAGATTGACATCCTCGATGAATTAAAAATCTCAACCATAGTGCGAAGAGGAGAAAGCATAATTCCCTTGAGCAGTTTCACGGTAAAAGAAAATGACCATATTTTCTGCACAATAAAACGATATGCTTTGCCAAAGATTGAGAAATTTATTAAAGATTAGGAGAAAGTATGTTTATTGTTATCAATGGCGGGGGCAAAGTCGGTTCTGCCTTAGCGCAAAAACTCAAAAAAAAGAAACACAAAGTTGTAATAATTGAACGGGATAAAAAGGTATGCACGCAACTGGCAACCGATTTTCCCGATGTGATGATCATTCATGGTGATGGTTGCGATGTCTCCTCTCAAGAGGATGCCGGAACATCCCATGCCAACGTCTTCGCTTCAGTAACTGGCGATGACGATGATAATCTTGTTGCCTGCGAATTAGCAAAAGCCGCTTTTAATGTCCCAAGAATGGTCGCAAGAGTAAATAGTCCTAAAAACGAACGCATCTTTCATAAAATGGGAATCGAGGCCATAAGCAGCACTACCATCATCTCCAGACTTATAGAAGAAGAGGCAACCATTGGAGATTTAATAACGCTCTATACTTTAAAGAAGGGTCAAATTGCGTTGGTGGAGGTCGAACTCCCTGCCGAAAAATGCAAGGTCTGCCACAAGAAAATTGCTGAGATAAAACTCCCGGAGAATTGTGTTATTGCAACTATCGTCAGAGGGAATAAGGCCATTATCCCTCACGGGAATACGGTGCTTAGGGCTGGTGATTCAATTATCGCCTTAACCAGCATCGAAAAAGAAAAGGAATTAAAAGAGGTCCTTACCAGTTAATTATGAGAAACAACGACAAGAGTGCCAAACCATATTTAAATTATCTTACCGGAATATTGGTGGAAGTATTAGCGATTCTTTCTATCGCACTTGCATCATTTATTATCATCGCCTTGATTGCGAGCTGTTATAAATGATCCCCAGACCCAGATCGTCTGATTTTAAAAACATCGCTCACTACACTGGAAAAGTAGTTTTCGGTATAGGCCTTCTCATGATAATCCCCCTTGGAATTGCCCTTATTTTTCAGGAATGGAATCCCGCGCTCGATTTCTTAATAGGAATGTTTTCCTGTTTTGCGGCAGGCTTATTTCTTCAAATATTTTTTTATACAGAGCGTGATTTAAATTGGTTACAGGGCTTGGTTGTCGCCTCTTTTTCTTGGATTTTAGCAACAATGTTCGGAGCTATCCCTCATTATCTAAGCGGACATTTTGGATGTTATGTAGATGCTTGTTTTGATTTAATGAGCGGATATACAACTACCGGCCTTTATCTTCTGCAAGATTTAGACCATATCTCGTATGCTCTAAACACTTGGCGACATATTTTATCGTATGCCGGTGGACAAGGAATAATTGTAATTGCTTTAACTTTTTTAGTTAAAGGAACCGGTGGCGCTTTTAAAATGTACGTAGCTGAGGGAAGGGAAGAAAAACTTCTCCCAAACATAATTCAAACAGCGCGCGTAATTTGGCTCATCAGTCTTTCATACTTAGCAGTTGGTTCAATGGTTTTGTGGGGAATCGCAGTCCATGAAGGAATGTCGGTAACTAGAGGACTGCTGCACGGGATTTGGGTTTTTATGGGTTCTTGGAGCACCGGTGGATTTGCTCCTCAATCATTTAATATATCTTACTATCACAGTTTTCCTTTGGAGTTAGTAACTATTATACTTTTTGTTTTGGGTTCTTTTAATTTTGCCCTCCACTGGGCTGTCTGGACAGGTAATAAAAAAGAAATTTATAGAAACATCGAAATAATCTCTTTTTGCATAACAATTACTATAATTCTTACCATCACCTCAGTTGGATTAATGCGGTTGGGTGTCTACCCAAATTTAATGGCCCTCTTCCGTAAGGGTTTCTATCATGTAATTTCCGGTCACACAACTACCGGTTTCATGACAATCCAAGGAAGGACTTTTGTAAAACAGTGGGGAGAAATGGCTATGTTGGGAATTACTCTGGCAATGGCTATAGGTGCCTCTGCCTGTTCTACAGCCGGTGGTTTTAAAGGTTTAAGAATAGGCTTAATATTCAAAACACTCACGCATGATATAAAAAAGATTTTAACTCCTGAAACAGCTGTAGTTATTGAAAAATTTCATCATATCAAAGACACAGTCTTAAGCGAAAAACATGTCCGGGGAGCCATGCTTATTGTCATATTATTTATAACCTCGTACACCATAACAACAATCGTGGGGGTCTACTGTGGTTATCCCTTTATTGAAGCTCTTTTTGATGGCGTATCTGCCGGTAGCAATACGGGTCTTTCCTGCGGGGTCACTTCTCCTTCTATGCCCATGGCAATGAAGCTCGTTTACATAGTAACCATGTGGCTGGGGAGATTGGAATTCATGTCGGTCTTTGCGTTTATAGGATTCATTATTGCAACGGTGAGAGGAGAGTGAGAAAACACTTGAAGCTCTATTCGCTCAAAATGAAAATTTTAAACTCCGCTCTTATTGCAGTTGCTTTTATATTAATCTTTGCCGGGCCTGCGCCAGCCAGCATAATCTCCTCCCAAGAGTTAGTCGAAAATGACCATTTTTATGATGGAAAAACAGTAACTTTTCAAGGTGAAGCTATAGGAGATGTTATGGTAAGAGGAGATTATGCATGGATACATTTAAATGATGATCCTTATGCTGAGTCTCCATCAAAACTTGCCGGTTATAATTCCGGCATGGCCGTCTGGTGCAAAGCAGATAATGCAGCGTATATAAATTTTGTTGGCAACTATAAAAACAAGGGAGATATCGTTGAGATAACCGGAGTCTTCAATAAGAGCTGCGCTAAACACAGTGGCGATATGGATATTCACGCTTCTTATATCAAAATCATAAAACCCGGCTACCCTATTGAGCATAAATTTCAAACAAATAAACTTTGGTGGGCTGTCATTTTGGGTTTTGCCGCCGCAGTATTTTTTGCGGTGAATAAGTTTTGGCGCTTAAAATAGATGTCACATTGCCCGTCTTAAAAAGAACAAATATTAATACTTCTTAACAACAACGGCACATTTTTGTATAATTTGCTATGAGCGGGAATAGCTCAGTAGGTAGAGCGTCAGCTTCCCAAGCTGAAGGTCGCGGGTTCGAGACCCGTTTCCCGCTCCATTTTTCAAAACATAACCCAACAAGAACCGTCTTTCTCTGCTCTTCAATCTTTCAATTTTCAACACCGGTTTCTTTTTAATTAAGATTAATTGCCAATTACTGCTCCGTATTCGATAATCCGACATTGTTGTGAAAACGCATCGCCACTTTTAAAGGAGTTTTTGCCTTGCTTATTGAATTCTGAAATTAAAAAGGAGATAAAATGGCTCACCTACTAAACGGGGAAGCTAAGCAAAGTAAACTATTCCAAGAATTTTTAGATAAAGCAATTGCCGAAATTCTCTCTTTGGCTAAAGAAATCCAGAAATGTAAAGATTGTGAGTTGCATAACTTTTGTAATAAACCTCTACCGGGAGCAGGTTATCCTCTTGCCAATATCTTACTCTTAAAGGAATCACCAACCGCGTTAGAAGATGCTGAAAATGTAGCCTTCTTTGGAAAAATAGGAGAGAGTTTAAGAAGCGGGTTTGCAAAATTAAATCTTGATATTACAGATGTATACGGTACCAGCGCCATAAAATGCTCCCTTCCGGAATCAAGCTCTTCACCACTCAAAAAAATATCTGAAAAAAATATTCCGGCTTGTAAAAAACACCTGGAGGCAGAGATTGAAATAATACAACCAAAAATAATATTGGCTATGGGAGAAGTTTCCGTAAAAGCCCTAAACGCAATCGCCTCCTTTAAAAATTTCTCTCTCACTCCGGGAAAAATAACCCCTTGGCGGCAGGGTATCACGGTTATAATAACTCACAGCCCTCATGAGGCTTTCCAAAATCCTTCCTTAAAACAAGAATTCCGGAAAGCCCTTAAAGTTCTAAAAACTATAGAGAAAGCAAAGTTATAAATAGACAAGCCGCCAAAATTATAATATAAATGTTTTAAACATTTTAACGGAAGGAAAATGCGTGGATATCCGGCAAAAATATTCCGGGGCATCAAGATTAAGCCCTCAACCGTGGTTTAAGTCGACCACCTGGGAACCCTGGGAAGAAGATAAAGCAAGTTGGGTAGTTAATAATAAACATCGGCGCCAAATAATTTCCGCGCTGGCCACGGGGCCAAAAAAAAGAAAAGACCTTGAGGAAATTTGCTTAACCTTTAAGCCTTTCTTTGCAAAGAAAGGTGAGGTTAAAATAAAAATATCGTCCGACGCAATTACCAATCACCTATATGTTCTCAGAGAGAGCGGACTTATCCTGCAAAAAGGGGATTTGTTTGAGCTCAATTTACCATTTCTCCCAAAAGAAAATCTGGATTCGTTAAATAACTTTGTAGAAGAACTAGCCATAGAGCTGATGAGCAAAATAACTGTGTCACGTTCAAAGATTTTAAAAGCTCTCAATTCTTCCTCACTCGAACAAGTTTTAGATCCTCTTTTGGAAAAGGTCGTGGAATCAGTCTTAAAAAAACTGGAGAATAAGGGCGATTATAAGCATGAGGTTTACCGACGATGGATTGAAGAATTCGATATGGATGCTTTTAGAGACTGGGTCACAAAAATTAAGATTTAATAGGAGTTCGCTTACTCTTTTTCTTTGGATTCCTCAATTAATGTTCGCTTTAAAGTAAATTCCCTCTCTAACCCCATCACCTCAACAGAGTCAACCGCAATTAAACTTAACGGTTCTTTTCGTATATACAACAAGTGGAAGGTATAAGGAACACCCTTTTCAATCTCAAATGTGCGTAATCCCGCCGCGCCTGTAGTCCCGGCATTTATTAGAACAGAATTGCCTACTTGTTTAAGACTCGCTTTGTGCGTATGGCCAAAAAGAATAACCGGGGCCTTCCCAATAATTTGCTTACTCATCCGCTCGTCATGCAGGGCAACAATAAAAGATGTCTCTTCAAAAGATTTCAGTTTTTTTGCAATGTCAAAGGAAATTACCCTCATCTCTTTATCAGACAAAGAGCTTACCTCTAAGGAATGGGCGGCAGGATCCGCAAACCCCACTATATTGATTCCCTTAATTGTTCCCATCTCTTCATCCAAAACTTTCACGTTTGACATTTCTTGGAGTTTTTCAACACTGGCCGGAGAATCATGATTACCGGGCACATACAGGTAAGGAACGCCTAACTTCTCTATTTTGGCAGCCATTTCCGTTTCTATTGGACTTCCAAAATCAGTCACATCGCCCGTATCAACCACAAAGCTCACTTTAAAATCTTTTATTATTTTTTGAATTAAATCAAAAGCCACAATGTTATTATGAATGTCTGAAACGTGCAATGCTCTAACTGTTCCCTCTTCAAGAACTACAGGCTCCCATGCCTCTATTTTCGAGTAAAAATCGTATAAATTAGAGGCTGTGTTCCTCATCTCCCTGCGAAATAATTCTACATTGCTAAGTCCTCTCTCCAACGAATGGACTACCATGGGAGCAGCTCGCAATGTTCCTGAAAATACCGGTTGTCTAAAAGCAGCTGGTTCAAACGTAAGGTAAAAAGACCCAATTAAAAGGGAGATTAAAAGTAAGCCAACAATTAATCCTTTTACTATCGACATAAGGTTTTTGGGATAAACCAACAGAGCGCCCAAGGCGCCTCCAACGGCAGCGAGAATAAAAAGCCGCCTAATGAAATCCTTTATAATTATCGCAAACTGCTCTTCCACTTCTTGGGTAAATTCTTCTTGGTCGATAGACATATCTGCCATGAGTTTGAGACTCTCAAGATTAATGTGAGCAAGTGTTGCTCGAATGGTTACGGGTAAAGGATGAGTGTAAGCAATTATCTCTCCAAGCGGAGGCAGCGAAATCTCAGTTGAGCCATTACGTGACGGTTCAACTTGTAGCTCTATGCTGAGCCCTTTTACTTCATACTGTGCCCTGCTAAACCCCCACACCATTAACAAACTACCCATACTAGCTACAATTATCATAAGAAAAACCGGCAGATAAAGATGAAAGACTGCCAAGATTTTTCTTTTATAAAAAGCGTTAGTTTCCAAGAAATTGCTCACCTATTAATTAGTATGGGACCGGTGCTTCTTTTTTGGGGAATGGAATTTTAATCCCCTCCAACAATACCTCAAATCCCTCTTGCCAAGAAACAACTGATTTAAAATCAAGTCTCATCAATGGAAATTTCTCATTGTCGCGGATAACGTAAAAACCATTCTTTAAGTAAAATTCATAGGATGCCGAGGGCTTCCCTTTAGAGCCCTTGTTGCCAAAAGTTTCAAGGGCCTTAAAACCCTTCTTGCTAAGACTCTTTACAATCTCAATTAAAATATCCTTTCCATAACCTTTTCCTCTATAAGCCGGAGCCACAAAAAGACAGGAAAGAAATATAGCATCACCACTTAGAGGAGCAGCTGTATAATTTTTAATTTTCGAGAAATAAAAAGGAGGAGCATATTGAGAATAAGCCACTGGCCTGCCATTTACATAAATTAACTTGCCACAATCGCCAAAATTTCGTGAGACCGCGGCAAACCATTCTTTTTTTAAACTACCAGAGGATGTTTTTTTATCACTAAATGAAGACTCCCAATAAGAGCAAGACCGGCATGGCTCAGGAATATCTTTTAAATTTGCATTACTTACTGTCATTATTCTTCTTGCCATAGAAGCGCCCTCTTAGCTTTTTTTAAACACACTCTTCATCCAAGCGAACTGGACACGATTAAGATTTAATGACATCAATCCCGCTTACATGAACAACTACATCGCTGACATTTATCCCCGTTATTGCTTTGACATTTTCTTCAACGCGCTCTTTGACTACATCTGAAATTGTAGGTATGGAAGCACGAAATTGAACAGTAAGATATAGGTCTATATCTATCTCTTCGTCTTCTTTGGGAGTTATTACAATACTTTTGACCGTTTTCCCCCGAGCCAATCGTTTGCTAATCTCATCAAACTTTCCGTCTTTAAACCCCGCAATACCCTTAATTTCGAATATTGCTTCTACTACAGCAGCTGCAATTATGCTATCCGCGACTTCAATCTTATTCCCGTCTTTTGTAGTAAATGTAATTTTATCTTTTGTCTCCAAAGTGCCCCCCGCAATCTAATTTTCTTCTTTTAGTTTATCCCATTTTTCTTTCATGGATGAGAGCCCCGCCGCCAGGGCCAATTCATGCAATTTCCCTTGATCCTTTGCTTGCGATATGTGTTCCTCTTCAATTCTTTGGTTCTTAGCTACAATTATCTTATCTTCGGTCCCTTTAACGGTCTTACTTGAAATTTTACCCAAAGCGTACTTGCCCTCCTTAGAGGCAAGCGCTGAATCAGCTCCTTTAACTAACTTTGTGCTTTTAGAGGCCACCGCCTGAAATATTTCCTTAACCCCGCCCGTTTGGCGCGCTTCATCTTTAACTTCATTCATTAAGACAACCGTATCGTTTCCGGCACTTTTAATGGCTGAACCCGGAAAAACTGTGTGCCCCCGAGAAATAACATCAAGCCAACTGCGACTCGTTTCAACCTCAGCAATACTCCCATCATCTATACAGATGATTAATTCCTTTAACGTTCCAAGCATCTCCCCGTTCTCACAAAATGCTTTAGAGCCCATAAGTTTACTTCCTAACACAATGTGGTCAGACGTAAAGGTTTTTGGTTTCACAAAACCCTTTTTACTCTTAACCGACACTGCGTCTTTCCCGATTTTCTCAATATCGTCAAACGGAACTGCTTTGGAAAATCCGAGCCTACCGGGCTTAAAAACTAATGCTAAGAGTTTTTTATCAGCTAAATCAAAGATTAAATCTTTAACTTTGCCAACATTTTCCCCAGCATCAAGAACAATAACCGGCAAACCAACTATTTCGCTTAATCTAAATGTTTCCACTTATCTCAACCACCAAAAGTGGAATGTGAAACCCGTTCTTTTAGATACAAGTTTATTTAGTTTTCTTTTTGCCTTTCTTTTTGACAACGCTTTCCGCCTTTTCAATTACCTCTTCTACTTCTTCTGCTTTTTCTTTTGTGATTTCTACAACCGTTTCAATTTTCTCTTTAAGTTTCTTTGTTGCCTCATCGACTTTAATTTTAAGCTCTTCCCCTTTAACAAGGGCACTCTTTTTCCCTGTCTCTATAAGCTCTTTACCTTTGACCTTAAGCTCCTCGCCCTTGACCTTAAGTTCCTCGCCCTTAATCTTAAGCTTCTCGCGAGTTTCCTTCCCGGACTTGGGAGCCAAAAGCAAACCACCAATAGCCCCAGCCACAGCCCCTGTTACAAAACTAAAAATACTTCTTAAAAAACCACCTTTTTTTTCTGTCATAATAACAACACCTCCAAATTGATTGATATAAAGTCATTGTAATCTACTTGAGCACTCCTTTCAATAAATCACAACTCAACCCCTTTTTTGTATTTCCTTTGGACAAAATGTATAAGCTGACCTCGTTCAAATAACTTAGCGACTAACCCAACTCCCCAATCAGGCGTCTTGGAAAATAGTCTCTGAAAACCAAATAAAAAACTATAATAACAATGGTGCTTGTTAACAAAATCTGCATATTCTTTTAGTCCCGTAGCTAAGTCCTTCTCTTTATCAATTATGTCTTGGATTATCTGCCCACACTTTCTGCCAAAATATATAGCTTGTCTTACTCCTTCCCCTGTTAGGGGCCAAGCTTGACCTGCGGAATCACCAACTAGAAATATCCTTCCCACCACTGGTTTTCTAATTTTGAAAGGAATAAACCCACCATATATCTCATCTTTTTCCTGACCATGAAACGACAAAAACTTCGTTAGATTATTCTTCACATCTTTCCTGTTACGGTAACTTCCTAAACCAAAACGAGTTTTTTTGCCTGCTGGGAACTTCCAGGCATATCCAAAATCAACAAATCTCGAATCCCAAAAAAATTGCAAAACATCATCTTTTTCACAATCCATCTCAGTTTCCAAACCGAAAAATAACGCTTTCTCATCAACAAAGCCTGGCTCTAAAGCAGTGGCAAGTTTAGCTCTCCATCCCGTGCAATCCACAATACATTCAGCTGAGAAGTCTCCTTTGTCTGTTAGAACTGTATCCCCTTCTATCCCTTTTATATTTGCTTTCAAAAACTCACCGTTAAAATAATTCCTGAGCCCGTAGCAAAATTCACGGTAATCAAAAGTGCAGAAAGGATCTAACGCCTCATACTCTATACAACTTGAGGCAGCATGAAATCTAACCCGTTTAAGAACTGAAAGGATTGAGTCCTCGCATTCTACCTTCCGAACCACGCTACATAATGTTGTGCAGGTTGACGTGCAAAAACTTCCAATGTCCCCTTTATCAATCAACAAAACATTGCCCCTGAGCTCCCTGGCAACCGCCAGGCCTGCAAAACTCGCACCAGCAACTATTGCATCGTAGCGCATCTCGTCCCCTTAAAGTTTTCAACAATTACAGCGTTCTAAAAAATATCTCTTTACCTGCTTGTAGTTGACAACCCATTAACCCTATTATAAGATAAATTTTAACTCATAATGCAAAAGATTTTAACGGAAAAATAGGAAATATTCCCGGCACAGAGAGTTGACAAAATTAGGTGATATCACAAGATTATGTCTCTCGTCCTTTTGGGTTCGAGAGGTATTTTGTTAATTGGAGAAAGATATGTCCCCTGAAATTAGGTTCGACAAATGGAATGATTTATACGCGGAGAGAACCGCCGCCCTAAAATCGTCAGCCATTAGGGACCTATTCATAGTGGCTTCCAGACCCGATATAATTTCATTTGCGGGAGGGATGCCCGATACTCGCAGTCTCCCTATAGAAATAGTTATTGAGGCAACAAAGAAAGTTCTTCAAAAAGAAGGACCGGCTGCTCTTCAATATGGCCCTTCGGAAGGACACTTGGGCTTGCGAAAATGTGTCTCAAAACTTATGGCCGAAAACAACATGCACGTAGACACAGATGAAATAATTATCACCGATGGTGGCCAGCAAGCTTTAGATTTACTAGGCAAAATTTTCATTAACCCAAAGGATAACATCTTAGTTGAGGGGCCAAGTTATGTGGGAGCTATTCAAGCCTTCTCAAGCTATCAGGCAAAAATAACATCCCTGCCTCTCGATGAAAACGGTTTGTTGATTGATTCACTTGTCCAGGCTCTGGAAGACTTAAAAAAACGGAATCAAAAGGCCAAATTTATCTACCTGGTTCCTTCTTTTAGCAACCCAACGGGAATAACTCTTTCTCTTGAACGAAGAAAAGCTTTATTAAAAATCATCAAAAAATATGACCTTTTGGCTATCGAGGATAATCCCTACGATCAATTGAGATTTAGCGAAGATAAAATTCCCACATTGCGCTCTATGGATAATTCTCTTATCTACATGGGCACATTTTCAAAAATTTTCTCTCCCGGCGTAAGATTAGGCTGGGTAGCAGCGCCTAAGCCTATTATTGAAAAGCTAAACTTTGGCAAACAGGCAGCTGATCTGTGCTCCAGCTCACTTACTCAAAGGATTGTTGAAGAATACTTTACCAGCTATCCTTGGGAAAAATATTTAAAAAAGCAAACGGAGCTTTATAAGGAAAGACGAGACGTCATGCTTGAATCCCTTGATAAATTTTTCCCTTCCGATGCCAAATGGACAAAACCCGGCGGGGGACTTTTCCTCTGGGTAACCTTACCAGAATTTGTTAATACAGCGGAAATGCTGGCCAAATCCATTAACGAAGCAAAGGTTGCTTATGTCCCGGGGAAAGCATTTTTTGCAGACGACAACGGTAAAAACTGCATGCGTTTAAATTTTTCATACCCCAACAAAGAACAAATTAGCGAAGGAATTAAACGTTTAGGTAAATTAATTAAATCAGAAATAAAACTTCGCCAGACTTTTACAGACAAACTAAATTTGAATAACGATTAACCATGTTCTATGAATGTTAAATTATTCCATCAGTTCTTTAGGAGGAGGATAACAATGAAAGAAAAAATCGCCATTTTAATGGGCGGACGTTCCCTGGAAAGAGAAGTTTCGCTAAAAAGTGGGCATAGAGTATCCAAGGCCTTACGAGAAAAAGGCTACCCGATAGTTCAGCTCGATATTAACGAAAACCTGGTAAACAACTTAAAGGAAGAAAAACCAGATGCAGTTTACATAGCATTACACGGCAAATACGGTGAAGACGGAACTGTTCAAGAGCTGTTAGAAATAATGAATCTCCCCTATACCGGGCCGGGAGTCTACGCAAGTTCAATTGGATTTGACAAAGCACTTTCTAAAGAAATATTTCAATTGGCAGATATCCCCACCGCTCCTTTTTTTGCCTTAAGCTCCGGCGCCTTTAAAGAAATGGGCGCTTCCGGAGTGCTTGGAAAAGTAATTAAAAAACTTGGCCTGCCTTTAATTGTAAAACCCGCTAAACAAGGTTCAGCTTTGGGAATTAAATATGTTGAAAAAGCCGAAGATATAACAGAAGCACTTTTAGGCGCTCTAAGCTATGACCAAAAAGTGATAATAGAAAAATATATTAAAGGCACAGAAGTGGCTGTAAGTATTTTAGAAGAAAATGGCAAACCAAAAGCACTCCCCATAGTTGAAATAGTTCCTAAAAAAGAGTTCTTTGATTTTGAGTCAATGTACACGATGGGAGAGACAGATTACTTTGTGCCTGCCCGCCTCTCTGAGGAGCAAACAAAGGAAATTCAAAACTTGGCCTTAAAGGTTCACGAAGCCCTGCGCTGCCGGGACGTCTCAAGAGTAGATATGATAATAGACAAAAAAACTAACCAACCTTATGTTCTTGAGTTAAATACGGGGCCCGGAATGACTGAAACAAGCCTTCTTCCAATGGCCGCAGAGGCTGCCGGCATAGATTTTGCAAATTTGGTGGAAAAACTTGTGCAGGTGGCCTTGGCAAGAAAGATAGAGGGTTGAGTTTTAACTAAAAGCTAAACCTTCATTTTCTTGTTTGCCCAAAGAATTTTATTTTGTGGGTCGAACATACTCAATACTCCACACCCTTAGCTTTACTATGCTCCATCTGCCATACGCTATCTGCCATCAGCCACTTTCAATTATTCTGCCTTGACCCTTCCCTTGCCTCACCTTATAATCTGTTTGCGCGCCTCCGTAGCTCAGAGGATAGAGCCCCGGTTTCCTAAACCGGGTGTCGCAGGTTCAATTCCTGCCGGGGGCACCAGAAGATAAAAAAAGCCGGAATTTTCCGGCTTTTAGTTTTTCATATATTTATATACCTTCAACTAATCACTACTGACAAGAGATATTCCCGTTATTCAACTCATGGATAAAATATTTGGCTACTTCTATAATATTATCCACAGAATCCTTTATATTATCTCCCGTCATTTTTTCCCTAATTTTTCTTATCCCCTCATTGTTAATTACTTGGGCTCCTTCAGTTTGTCCATAAAATAATTTTTCGCCGGAGCAAAAGTCTATTCCAATCTCCCATGTATCTGCGTGCCCCCATACAATCTGCATACTAAGCTTTGCTAAAGTTTGCCCAAAACCACCTACAACCTCTTCTTCACTCTTACATGCAGGCAACTCTGTTTCTTTGCCTGACAATTCATTCTTTAAAACCATAAGCCACTTTTTGTCTTCTTCCGGCATCACTTTTACCGTAAAAGACCTGTCTGAATCCATTTTAATGTTTGCTTTAATCACTGCTTTGCTCATTTCTGCATTTCCTCTCATCTTAAATTTATTTCTTCATCGCGTCTAACACCGCTTGCCCAAAAGCACTAGCAGCATGCGGCCCACATGCAGTTATAATGTTACCATCTTGAACAACATTGTCACTTACATAAATTACCCCTTTTGCTTCCAAATCAGCAATTTTTGAAGAAAACACCGTGGCTTTTTTGCCATTTAAAACACCGGCGTTGGCCAAGGTAACCGGCGCGATACAGATTGCCCCCAATACTTTCCCTGATTCGGCAGATTCCTTAGCAATGGAGAGCGCCTGCGGGTTATCGTAATACTCATCGGCTCCCGCGCCCCCCACAAACACAATTGCATCATAATCAGCCACATTAACATCATCTATTAAGATATCGGGCTCAACCATCATACCCAACGTCCCTTTTGCCGTATCGAGACTGGATGAAGCAACTACAATCTCTACTCCGTTGGCTTCCAAAATTTCTCTCGGTTCAATATATTCTTCATCTCGAAAGTTGTTTTTCGCGATTATCAACAATGCTTTCATTTCTTGGGGAATCTCCTCCTTTTTTAAAGTTTCTTTGGCCTCCTCGTCAACTTGGTTGGTTTGCGCCTCCTCCTTAACGGAGGAGAATATTTGCCTTCTCCCACCCGTTGTTCTGTGGGCTACAAATAACACAATAATCAAGAAGACGACGGGCAACAACCACATTTTTTTCATTGTCAATCACGCTCACTAACTTGCTTATTTTTTGCGGTTATTCTTTGTCAATATCCCGAAATGAGCCTCAAGATCAGTTGCCGAAACAATTCCAACTAACATGTCGTTTTCGTTTACCACGGGGATACGCCTTATTTTATGTTTTCTTAAAAGCTTGATGACTTCCAAAACGCTTGTATCAACCCTTACCGTCTTCACATCAGTTGTCATAAGCTTCTCAATGGGATAATTCTCAGAAGATGATCCGTAAGCATACATTTTTGACAAAATATCCCCATCAGTTACAACGCCAACCAGTTTTCCTTCTTTTAAAACGGGAAAGTAACGAATATTAGTTCCTTCCATCTTCACTGTAACGTCAGACGCTTTGTCTGAGCTGTTTACGGTAACTATTTCTTTTGTCATTATCTTCTCAACCTTCTCGAGACACTGTTTGAGACTACTAATATATTCGTCAACTTCTTTAGCCGCGTTTTTTTCCACCATGAGCTTGTCAATGGCTTTCCCTAAAAAAGAACCGGGGACATTATATCCAACATCATACTTAACTTTAGTGCCTCTCTCTGTTTTGCTCAGCTTCCAACTCCCTTGTGTCGGAGTCATAAAATCAACTGTGTGAAACTTTATCGATGAGGGCCTCTTAGTTTCATCAATATGTATTTCATAACAAACCGATTCCAGCCCAACAAAAGGAATCTTCTCCCTGCCTGTTATGTTAAACATTTCTTCATCTTTATCTTTTTCGACTTCATCTATCCCCGGCACAAGACGAAAATTATCCTCGCTTATAAGAAAATCATAAATTTCCTCAAGGGACCTATCTATCACTACTTCTTTTGAAAATTTCGCCATATCAAACCTCCGCATCACATCTATTAACACTTATATTTTATTCCCCCAAACATTGCTTAAATCCTTTATTAAGAACTTAAAAACAATTTAATAAGCGGCTCATTTTGGCAAATAGCTTGTGTCAAAAACTACAAGGGCATCAACTCTCCTCGCCCTATAAATTTTATGGTAAGCTATGGAAGATAAGCCTGCAAGAGAGAATTTCGTTTATTAACGGAGCGTGAAAAACATTATGAATCTTGATATCAAAAAAGTTATGGCGGAGAGAAGCCTTAAAAACAACACCGACTGGCTCAAGGCAAATCTCAAAAAAATTAAAGTTTTATATACCGATGTTGATGGCACCCTCGTTGGGGCACGTGGCTCTCTTTTTTTGACAGCCAACGGAGAATATACTTTGGAGCCGGCAAAAGCCATAGTTGAGACCCATAAAAATGAAATAGATGTAGTTATGATATCGGGGCGGAGTGCCCGCCAATTGTTTGGAGACGCGCGGTTGTTGGGCTTTAAAAATTACATTGCCGAGCTCGGCTGCGAAATTGTTTATGACCTCGGGAAAAAGATTATAGAAAACCCGGGCTGCTGCCAGATAACAGAAGCCACTCTTTATGAAACCATCGCCAAATCAGGAGTGGTGGAGCTGCTTCTTAAAAAATATCCCGACAGATTAGAATACCACACCCCCTGGTCGGAAAGCCGTAAATGTACCCACGTATTCAGGGGATTCATTGATGTTAAAGAGGCCATAAATTTGCTTGAAGAAAACGGATTTTCCGAATTTACCCTGGCGGATAACGGCATAATCAAGCGCCGGGGAACTTTAAACAAGGATTTACCTGAAATTCACGCTTACCATCTTCTGCCCAAAGCAACGGGCAAACCGGAGGGGCTCAAAAAGGACAGAGAAATTAGAAACATTCCCAAAGAATGCACCGTCGCCATTGGAGATGCTTTCTCAGATATTGTTCTTGCCCCGCATGTCGGAGCATTTTTCCTCGTTAGAAACGCGTTAAGTGGGAATAACGGCATGGAAAAAGAGATTATGAAGTATGAGAACGTCTTTGTCACCGAAACCGAAATGGGCCTCGGTTTTGCCGAAGTGATTAAGTTTTTAATTGGTGAGATTGGCTAAGACTACCCTTCCTTCCTGTGAGATATCCATAGCATCTTTTCAATTATTCCATCCAATTAAGTTATCTTTTTTTGTTCGTCCGATGAATTTTTTTGTGAATCTCCTTATTAAAGCCAAGCGATTAAAAATCTTTTAAATTATGTATCACATTGTGATACAATAAAGTTTGAAGGGAGATGAATTGAAATGACCGAAATTAAGAAAGCAGAAAAAGATGTTAGAGAAATTATCAAGAAAGCTAAAACAGAGGCCAAGAAGATTGTAAAGAAAGCAAGGGAAGAGGCAAGAGAAATCAAAAAAGGAGCTCACAAACAAGTAAGAGAAAAAAAGAGTCAGAAAGAAGAAATAAAAAAGGAAAAGAAAGATAGGTTCCTGCACACCAGAGTCCCGGAAGAGCTTGAGAGAAAAATTAAAAAGAAAGCCGAAGAAATGCGAGTTCCCGTATCCATTCTTATTCGGAATACCTTAGAAGATGTTTTTAAGTAAAGCGAGCTTTCGGTTAACGCCAACTCGCATCTCTCTCACCTTTGTTACCATACATATTTAAAATAGTTTTAGCTTGTAAGGTAACGAAAGTCAAAAGGTTTTTTACCTTACTTCTTTGCAATATTCGAGACTTGTAAGGTAATTTCAACTGCTTCTCAAGTTAAAACAAAAAATTTCTTGAACAAAGAAGGATAAAATCCTCGGTACTAAAACGTAGGCGATTTAGCCGACGAGCCAGTTAGTTATCCGTGAGCTACGCTTTAAGTTTGCCAGGCCTGACTCCGTTTCCTTAAATGGGTGGCCTCTCTCGCCTCTATAATAAATCAAGCAACCCATCCAACACATCCATTATTTCCCGGCTATCAATCTCTTCCCTATAAAAAAGATTTTCGGCTCCGGACTTTATAGCTTCATCGGCAATCTTAAAATTATCCAAAACAGAATCTTTGTTAAGAGGCCTTCTGAGCTCTTTTTTCTTTAAAATTTCTATAATTTCCGCTGGTTCAAAAGAGTTCCTTTTTAAAACAGCAGCAAGGTCATAAAAATCACGGTATCTTGCTCTTTCGTTTATTGCTCTAACTTTTTCGGCACATATTTCTTTCAATGCCATTGCCGAGACCGTAATCGGCACCCCAAAAATATTCTTATAATCTATCCTTTCAGCCGGCAAAATCAAATCCTGCGCCAGGTCGATGTCAATTTTAATTGAGTTAGGTTGCCCAAGTGGACCAACAAATTTTAATCGTTCAATCTTTAAGGCAAAATCGGAAGGATAATGCTTTACAATTTCCAAGAATTTATAAGGTTTAAAAGCTTCCTCAAAATCATCGAGCGATACCCGCCCGGTAGTTGCAAAATCCAGATCCTCCGAAAATCTCAGTTGATTCAGATAGAGATGATGAATAGCGGTGCCACCTTTAAATATCAATCTATCTTTGAGGTTTGAATTATATATTACCTGCAGAACTACCGCTAAAATATAATCTTTTTCTGCGGTAGCCAGAGGATAGCGTAGATTATTCTTGTTTATGATTGATAGTTGGGCCCTACTTAACAAATCGATCTTCACAGTAAAGTCTCCACTTGGCGTTAAATATGTTCGAGTTTTTTGTTAGTCTGGCAAAACCGGGGATACTCTTTATTTCGTTGTAAATCTTGCTTGAATCGATCTTTGATATATCCAAAAGAAAGCCGATGCGCCGCTGAATAGTTACGGAGTAAAGCTTTGCATAATCAGCTAATTTCTCCGAATCAATCTCATCTTTGGCTTCTTTTAGTTTTTCTAAAACCAAATCTACGGTGTAACCATCTTTTCTAAAGTGAAGAAAATCGAGCAATGCCTTTTCAACCTCGGCCACCCTGGTTTTTTTGCCTTCGATTGTTATTTTCTCAAACCCCGTCATCATTTCGGGTCTTGCTTTAACAAACTGATAATCAAGATTTTGAAAATGGTATTTTTTCGATTTCAAAGATGTTACGGATGTAACTTTATTGGATAGTTGATCAAAGAAGCCGCAGTGGTTAAGGGCAAACTCAAAAGAAACATACGAATCAGGAACAAATATCTGAGATATTACCAGAGGTGAAACGTTGGAAAAGTTGTGGGACTCCAAATTAGCAACAGCATAAAATCCTCTCTTGATTCGAATAAGCCAACCTCTTCTGACAAGAAACTTGATTCTTTGGTTGAACTCATCATAAGAATAATCCTCAAAAAGGGACTCTATATCTTTAAAGCTTGCGATATAGCCATATTGAGCAATTATCTTTTCCAGTATTTCTAACTCTTTTTTAGATAAAATTGTTTTTTTCATAATCATTTGTTGATGCTTTGTTATCAATAACTGATTACAGTTTATACTAATCGTCTGTTTCTTGCAAGGATTTAAACTCTCAAGCTCCAAGCTTTTTGTTTCTCCAACCAACGCGCTTTATTTTTTCATTGCTGGTTCGTAGAGTTTGTAGACGATTTGGCCGACGAGTCGGTTGACTTGTCCTGTTTTCGACTCTGGGGGATGAGCCCTCATTCTCAGACTCGAATGAGAATGAAGTCGAAGGATTGAGTTATCCGTGAGCTGCGCTTCAAGTTATTCAGGCCCGGCCCCGTTTTTTATTTCTGCATCTCTACTCTTTTATCAAATATGTAAGATACTTTGGTTTTTTAATGGGGATATTTTGAAATTGCTTTAATCTTAAAAGATGCTTGTCGCCTGAGATAATAAGATGAGCTTGACCGACAAGAGCACATTCCAAAATGCGATTATCGGATTCATCCTCGATAATAATGTTTAAGTTGTCTTTCGGATTAACTATTTCTGCCAAACGGTTCATCTGTTTTAAAAACTTTTGAATATTATGTTCCGGCCACTTAAATTTCTCCCTGAGTTTCCTCGCAGTCTCTGTAAGAATGGGTTTAGAGGTAATTAAAACAACTTTTCGCCCTCTTGCCATTTCCAATATGACCCTGGGAGGTCCATCGAAAAGAAGAGCCGAGATAAAAACATTGGAATCATAGACCACCCTAAGCATGGTCAGCTCCTCTTATTTAGAAGAGCAAAAAGCTCTTCTTCGGATTTGATCCCAAATCTTTTGGCGGTTTCTTCCCCAAATTCAAAAAGTTCTCGCCACTCCTTTTCGGCCAGATATTCTTCATATACCCTGATTGCGTCACGGAGAAGGTTGCTTTTCGTTTTCCCTTGATCTTTGGCCAGTTTTTCAATTTCTTTTGCCGTTTCCGGTGGCAGAGAAAATGTTAAAACCTTGGTTGTTCTTCCCATCATCCTCAGCTCCTTTTATTACTCAGTATTACATGATATCACTTTTTCGTCAAGGATAAGCAGATGGAGCCCCGCGTGCAAACCCGTAACTCTTAAATCAGTTAACCAACATATTTCAATTTTTCCATTATTGGACAATAGAATTTGGAGCGACTTGTCCTGTCTTCGCCTCTGGGGGATGAGCCCTCCAAGTTCAGACTCGAATGAGAATGAAGTCGAAGGATTGAGTTATCCGTGAGCTACGCTTCAAGTTATTCAGGCCCGGCTCCGGTTTTTTTAAATATCGAGTATAACAAAAAGCAATTTTTAGAAACTAATTATTACTTTTCCATCTCCGGCGTGTATTTGCCATAACGGGCCGCCCCGTTAAGTTTAGCGCGTTTCAGCAGTGCGGCTTGCGCGACCGGAACATTTTCCTTTTTACCAAGCCAAGCGTGCAGCGCCGGTTGTTGCAAAGCGCGACCGTAGGAGAAAGTGAGTTCCCAGGGTTGATTGGGATAATTCGCGTTCATGGCATTCAGGTTGGCAGTAGCTTCTTCCGGACTCTGGCCGCCGGAGAGAAAATTGATGCTGGGCACAGCCGCCGGGACAGTACGACGTAATTGTTTGACAGTATTTTCCGCCACCACTTCCGGACTAGCCTTCGCCGCATTCTCTTTGCCGGGAATTACCATACTGGGTTTAAGAATAGTGTATTCCAAAATCACGCCGTAACGATGCAGGGCATCATAGATAGCATGCTGCACGTTCTCGGTCACCTCAAAACAGCGCTCAATAGTATGTTCCCCGTCAATCAGCACTTCCGGTTCCACGATAGGAACGATACCAACCGACTGGCAGATAGCAGCGTAACGAGCCAGTACTTCGGCATTAGCTTCAATACCAAGACGTCTGGGATTATGGGGACTAATGGGATAAACCTCGCGCCATTTGGCAAATCGCGCCCCTTGCTCTTTATACACCTTGAGACGTTCACCAAGATTATCAAGGCCTTGAATAATAAGATCGCCCGGGGAATTTACCAAAGGAATCTTGCCCTTATCCACTTTAACACCGGGGACGATGCCCTGACTTTCCGCCACCTCCGGAAGTAAAGTACCGTCGTCGCTCTTCTGGGTCAGAGTTTCCTCAAACAAAATGATGCCGCTAATATAGTCACCGAGATGAGGGGTAGTTAATATCAAGGTACGCCAAGCGCGCCGGTTTTCTTCAGTCGGTTCCACGCCAATGGACTTGAATCGTTTGGCAATAGTGGGTTGACTCTCGTCCGCGGCCAAAATTCCCTTGCCTTTTTGGACCAT
>NZ_JAUSCH010000137.1 GCF_030651595.1 Candidatus Oleimmundimicrobium sp.
CATAAGCTGGTTTGTCATTGCGAGCCTTTGTTTTGCAAAGCGCGGCAATCTCATCTCTAGCTCCCCGCTCTCCTCCCATGTTTGTTTTTCCTGGAGGCTGGCGACTGGGAGCTGCTCCCTACACTCCATCTACTCTATCCATCAATATTAATTCTTTTCCTTATTTCTCTTAAGGTTTCTTGAGCAATAGGTCTCACTTTTTTAGCTCCGAATTCTAAAATTTTCCACACTTGGCCGGGATCTTTTTCTAATTCAGCCCTTTTTGCTCTAAAATCGACCAGAGATTCATTTATCCTTTCAGCAAGAAGTTTTTTGCACTCCACACAACCTATCTTGCCCGATTTGCACTCTTTAACAATCTCATCAATATGGTCGGCACTGTATATCTTATGCAAACCGTGGACCAAACATACTTCGGGATGGCCGGGATCAGTTCGTTTTATGCGGACGGGGTCGGTTATCATTGTTTGAACTTTTTTTAAAATCTCCTTAGGTGAATCTGAAAGATTTATTGAATTTCCATAACTTTTGCTCATCTTGCGCCCATCCGTTCCAATCACTCGTTTAGTATGAGATAAAACCGCCTGGGGTTCTGGAAAATACTGACCATAAAAATAATTAAACCGCCGAACAATCTCTCTTCCAAGTTCAAGATGAGGCAGTTGGTCTTCGCCCACAGGCACAAGTTCACCATGATAAAGAACTATATCGGCAGTTTGAAGAATGGGATATCCTAAAAATCCATGAGTGGATATATCTTTATAATCAATCTCTTTTAACATCTCTTTGTAGGTGGGGCATCTCTCCAGCCAGGAAATTGGCGTAATCATCGAAAAATACAAGCTTAACTCAGCAACTTCCGGCAAATCCGATTGACGGTAGATGGTACATTTCGAAGGATTTAACCCGGCCGCCAGCCAGTCAATTACCATATCTTCAGTATCTTTTCTTAAATTTTCCGTCTCATCATACTTTGTGGTTAAAGCGTGCCAATCTGCTACAAAAAAGAAGCAATCGTATTTATCTTGCAGTTCTATCCAGTTTTGCAAAGCTCCATGGTAATGCCCTATGTGGAGTTTTCCCGTTGGACGATTTCCACTCACAATTCTCTTCTTCACAAAAACAACCCCTTTTTTTAAATTCTAAATAAAATGTTGGCCTAAGAGTAAGTAAACTAAAAAACTCATGACGGGACCAATTGTCGCCCAAAGCCGTTCATTAAAAAAGAGAAAAATTATCATCAGTATAATCATGCCGTACTGCTCAAGTTTGTTATATTCTCTAGCTAACTTATAAGGCAAAATCCCCGATACGACACGGGAACCATCCAACGGAGGAATGGGTATAAGATTAAAAACACCCAACACTATGTTTATAATCAAAAAATAAATCAAAAATGCCTCTATGGAAGGGATGTAAGAAAACAATCCAAGTCTAACCGCAAAACCGGCAATCGCAGCCATTATGAAATTTGAAGCGGGGCCCGCCATTCCCGTATACATCATTCCTTTTCGCGGATCTTTAAAATTATATGGATTAATGGGCACAGGCTTCGCCCAACCAAAAACGATGGGCGAGCCTGAAAACACTAAAATAAGAGGCAAGATTATTGTTCCAAAAAGATCTATGTGAGGGATAGGATTAAATGTCAATCGTCCGGCAAGTCGTGCGGTTTTGTCCCCCATTAATTCAGCAGCTCGTCCATGACAATATTCATGAACTATTACCGCCGGAACTAAAGCTATAAAAAACATTATTCTACTAAAATCTATCAAGTACCAATACCCCCTTTTAGTTTTTCGAATACCAATTTTACAAATTTTTTCTCTTCTTCGTTGGTTTTCACCAAACCATCTAATTTTGCGATAAGCAAATCTCGTAAGACCAAATTATACAATGGAGAAACTTCAAATCCTAACTTCATTAAATCTTTTCCTGAAATACTCGTTGAAATACTTTTAAGATTTGTTAAGTAATGAATAATTCTCTTTCTGAACTGAGGATTAAGACTTCGCGAAAAGATATAAGCTATCGATTCTTGACCCATATCTTTTAATAAAAAGTAGAGCTCGCTATCTTTTAGTTGTGCCGATAAATTTAATGTTTTCAATATCTCCGGTCCTCTTAAAATGCTTTCTTTAATCATTTCAGCATCTTTCTTTTTAATTCTCATCCACAAACACCACTCGTTTAATTCACTTTCATCCAAATTTCGAAGCATCATCATCAAAAGAACAAGCCACTGACGGGTCTTGACGGTAAAGTAAGCATCAAGTATAGGAATTGAATCGAAGGCCTGCTCAAAGAGCAATTTTAACTCAGCATCAATGTTTAATTTTGGATGAAGTGTCTGCAAAGCACCTAATTGCCACAACCGCTCAACAGCTTTCCAAGCAGTTTTTTCGGATAGTATCAAAACAAGTTCATACATAACTCTTTCGTTGGTAAGCTCACCCACAAGCTCCATGTCAATTGCCTTTTTGGCTAGCTCTTCGGTATGAGATTCCATCATAAAGCCATATCTTTGTTCAAATCTAACAGCTCTAAATATACGAGTGGGATCCTCAACAAAGCTTAGGCTGTGTAAGACCCTGATGCTCTTTTTTTTGATATCCCGTCGGCCTCCAAAAAAATCAAGAAGCTCACCAAAACGAGGAAAGTTTAGAGCTAGCGCCATGGCGTTTATGCTGAAATCTCGCCTTGCCAAGTCGTGCCGAATGGACGCAAATTCAACTTGGGGCAAAGCAGCTGGACGCTCATAATATTCAAGTCTGGCAGATGCGACATCGATGCGAAAACCATTGGGTAAAATTACTACCGCTGTTCCAAATTTTTTATGAGCTCGTATTCTGCCTCCTAACTTTTCAACAATGGCTCTTCCAAAAGCAATTCCATCACCTTCAACAACAATATCAACATCAAGATTGCGATACCCTAAAAGAAGGTCCCTAACAAATCCTCCCACCACATAAACATTTTTCTCTTCTTTTTTTGCCAATTCTCCTAATTCTTCGAGAAGATTCTGCACATTTTTAGGCAATAAATTCGCAATTTTCTCTTTAATTTTTTCTTTGGTAAACCATGTATTGATCTGGGTGCTACTTGAAGTAGATAAGTAATCGGACCCGTGAAGAACGCAAAGAACATCCGTGCGAGTTATTATCCCTATAATCTTTCCACCATCAACAACGGGAACTCTGCCTATCCCCTCTTCCATCAAGAGCTGTTGTATTTCATAAATCGGTTTATCCGGCCCCACAACTATGACGTTATGAGACATAAAACCCTTTACGGGAACATGTTTTAACCCATGATGGATGGCCTTGTCAACATCTCGTCTAGAGATAATCCCAACGAGTTCGTCATCTTCAACAACAGGAAGCCCACTGTGGCCATAACGCAACATCAATCTTCCGGCCCCTTGAATCGTCATTTTAGAATCAACTAATCGAACTGGTTTTGACATAATTTCTTTTGCAGTAAGAGGCCGTTTTGCATAAATCGAGATTTTATCCAATAAATCTTTCTCAATCTTTTTGAGCGATTTACCTTTAACAACTGCAGACCCGGCTTGCGGGTGACCGCCTCCGCCAAGTGACGCTAAAATCTTTCCTACATCAACCTCATCGGCCCTGCTTCTGCCAATAACATGAATTCGGTCCTTCATTTCGATAAAGGAAAAAATTACATCAACGTTTTCTAAATCACCTATTTTATGCGTAAGAACCGAAGCACCATCTACATATTCGGTCGCTTTGGCGCTCGTAAACATAATTCTAATTCCATTAACATCTGTAGTATGAACCGATTGAAGTAGCTCGTTTAAAAGCTTGTGCTGTTCTTCGGTTAAGATAAGATTTAAAAAGTAGTTTATTAAATCAATATTTGCTTTTTGAGCCATCAAAAAAGCAAGGGCTTCAGCATCATCATATGTGGTGGTTGGATAAGTAAGAGAACCTGTATCCTCATGAATACCTAAAGCAAAAAGCGTAGCTTCAAAAGGAGATATAATTATCTTCTTATCCCTTATTATCTTTACAAAAATAGTTGTAGCCGAACCGGTTTCCTCAGAAAAATCGCATGTTGTCTTCATATCTTCATCGGTTGGAGGGTGATGATCAAATGTAAATACTTCGACATTGGGTTTTGAAACCACATCGGCAAGTTCGCCTAATCTATCAGCAATTTTCGTATCGACCACTATAACTCTGTTAATAGAGTCTCTGTCTATTTGCTTGCTCTCAAAAAAATCAATTAGGTCATGATGTAAATAAATAAATTCCCTAACATTTCGATTTTGAGAGCCGCTAAACACGAGTTTTGCATCAAGGTAAATTTTTTGCGCCGCAACCATAGCCGCCAATGCATCAAAATCTGTGTTAACGTGACTTACGATTATCTCCATTATCTTCTCGCTTTTTATTATAAAATTTAACTCATTTATTTTACCATAGGAAATTATGAAAACTTAAATAAGAAGGGCATTGTTAAATAAGGGGTACACTCATTGTTTATGTTTTTGGCCTTAAAAATAAACACTTTAGGAAACCTTGTAAATCACATCATGCTCTCGAACAGGATCTTTCACTTTTAAACCAACCGACTGACCGGCTTTTGCGCTTTCAATTGAGGCATGCTCTACCTGCATTGATTCAATTTTTTGAGTAAAATCACTCGTGTAGCCTTTTATGTGGATAGTATCACCTACGTTCAGTATACCTTTAGTAACATCCACAACAGCCACCAAAAGATGAGAAAAATAATGTGCTACTCTCCCGACTTCCTCTTCCATGTTATCGCCTCCTCAACTAAGAATATTCGTCTAAGGAGATGAAATTCCTTCCTATTTTTTAAATTCTCGTTCTAAGTCGGCCAGGACCTCTTGCAATTTTTCAATTTCTTCGCCGTAACCAGCCCAATCGCCTTCCCTTTGGTACTCCTGCGCTTTATTGAAGTGTTCGGTTGCCGATTTAATTAAACCCTCTATGCTAACCTCTTCCTCCACTTCAACTTCCTCGGGCTCCGTGGGCTTCGCCTCTCCAAAAACCTTTAGCATGGCATCTTCGAGAGTGTCTTCCATAACTATCTTGTTTCCATAGCCGAATATAACTCTTTTAAGCTCGGGCAATTCTCCTTGTTCAGCTTGTAGATAAAGAGGCTCAACGTAAAACAACGAATCCTCAATCGGGATAACAAGAAGGTTCCCACGTATCACCTTCGAACCCCCCTGCCCCCACAAAGTAAGTTCTCTTGAGATGTCCGGGTCCTGGTTTACTCTGGCCTCTATCTGCATTGGTCCAAAGACCAATTTATCCTTGGGAAACTTATAGACCAAAATTTGTCCATAGTTCGGCTCGTCACAACGAGCACTCATCCACGCTATCATGTTATCTTTCCTGGCAGGTGTAAAGGGTAACATGAGTAGAAACTCTTCCTTTTCTTCCCCCATCAATTTCACTATTATGTAATAGGGTTCCATCTCGATATCGGTCTCGCCATAAATTTCACGGGGAACGGCCCACTGATCTTCCTTGTTGTAAAATACTTGCGGGTCAGTCATATGAAAGGTCGCGTACATCCGCGCCTGAGTCATCATTAAATCAATAGGGTACCTGATGTGGGAACGTAGGTCAGAAGACATGGAGCTCGCCGATTTAAACAAGTCGGGAAAAATCTTTTGATAGCACTTAACCATTGGATCGCTCTCATCAAAGATATAAAAACTTAAATCACCATTGTATGCATCCATAACCACCTTAACGGAGTTTCTTACGTAGTTAAAATCACCCGTTGGAGTCGAATAAGGATACATATCTGTCTTGGTATATGCGTCAAGTATCCAATAAAGTTTCCCTTGCGATACAACGAGATAAGGGTCTGAATCGTAAGAAAGGAAGGGCGCCACTGCTCCAACACGGGATTTAATGGTCCTTCGGAAGATTATGCGGCTTTGTGAACTAACGGCATCGCTTAATAATAACTTCAAGCTACCAAATCTCGCTGAAAACGCGGCTTTTTTAAGTGTTGAGGAAATAGGTATCCCGCCCTTTCCTTCATATGTCGTGTATTCGTTCTTGTCTCCTTTGGGATAGTCGAGTTCTTTCGTCGGAGGTTTTATCTTAACAATAATATAAGTGTCATTTACCTCGCCATAATATATTTCGGGCCTATCAATATCCAAATCGACGTTCATCTTGGGGGGAATGTCTTTAACATACAATTCCGGCATTCCCTCACTTGTAACTTTGTTAACGGGATTTAAACAAAGACCGTAGCCGTGAGTGAAAACCAAATGCTCATTAACCCATGTTTTTGCCGTTTGAGGAAGTCTGTCGGTTGAAAGCTCTCTTGCCGATAACGTAACCGCTTCAAAACTGCCGTTAAATTTATAACGGTCAACATCAACATCGTTAAAGACATAATAGGGTCGGATTTCTTGTATCTGACCGAAAGTGGTCTTGAGCGGTCTCCAGTCCCAGAGCCTGATATTTCTTACGGTGTCTTCGTTGTTTTCAAGATCCTCGAGAGTCAAATCGTCCGCTGCAGGCATCTCCTTCTCAACTACTTTATCCAGTCCGTACGCTTCTGTTGTATGTTTTATATTAAGACTAATATACTTGCTCTCTTTGTCGAGTTCATTGGGAGATACAACATATTGCTGAACAGCTGCCGGGTATATCCCGCTCAGCACAGTTGAAAGAACGAGAATGGTCATACCGATAATCGGCAATCGCCACCCTTTATACCTAATGTTTAATATGAAGATTATGGCAATTGCAATAGCGACAAAGACCATTAAACGATATATCGGAAGTTGCGCGTAAACATCGGCATAGCTCGCGCCAAAAGCAGCTCCTCGTGCCGAATACAGCAGAGCATATTCCCGCAAAACATATCCCCACGATAAAACAATAAAGAACAAACCGAAAAGAACGGATAGATGAGCTTTAACGTGTGGAGCAAATTTATGAAAACCCATTTGCCCAAGAACTATCCCCCGGTACAAAAAATATGCCAGAGCCGTGGCCAGCGTTGTTATCGCTATTGCCGCCAAAAGCCAACCATATATTTGTCTTAAAAACGGCAATCTAAAGACATAAAACGATATATCGCGACCAAAAATCGGATCAACGCTTCCAAAAGAAACTGCATTTAAATAACGCAATATGTTCTGCCAAAAATCTTTCGCCGCGGATGCCATAATAAAACTGAAAAAAAGAGAGATTCCTAATAAAACAGGCGTAAACATCTTGTTGGCAATCGGGGGATTTAAGATTACTATCTGGTTTTCGGTCTCCATAGCGTATTTTGGAGCAAGCCGAGCTGCCAAACGAATGTTAAGATAGATAAAGATAAGGAATATGATGCCGGGAACAAGAAAAAGGACAACTTTAGTAAGCAATACTTTCATAAAAACAGCCGAAAAATTTAGCTCCAAAAACCACAAAAAATCAGTATAAATCCCAGCCAGTGTACCAAACAAGCTCAAGATAATAAACAAAGCAGCAAATAATATAACAATCGCAGTTCGTTTCATACAACACCCCTTTTTTTTGAAAACATATAAAATAATGTTAACATAGTTTAAAAACTAAAAGTAGTAATAATCACTTGGCTAATTGAGGATTTTTTTAATGTTATTAAGTTAAAAGGAACAATCATGCGTGTCTTAATAATCGAAGATGAACAAAAAATCGTTAATTTTATAAAAAAGGCCTCGAGGCCGAATATTATACCGTAGACTATGCTTTAGACGGAGAAGAAGGCTTCCTTAAAACGTTAAATGACGCATATGACCTTATTCTCTTAGATGTAATGCTTCCAAAAATGGATGGTTTTTAACTGATTAAAAAAGTCCATGAAAGAGGCATAAAAACTCCGGTCCTCATGCTAACAGCCCGGGATACGGTTGATGATAAGGTTAAGGGCTTAGACGCGGGCACAGACGATTACCTGCCCAAACCTTTTTCCTTTGACGAACTTTTAGCTAGAACAAGAGCAATGCTGAGAAGAGCTGCTCCCGAAAAGAGCAACGTAATAGAAATTGCCGATTTAAAAATCGATACCGCTTCTCATGAAGTCGAAAGAGCCAACAAAAAAATTGAACTAACCGCGCGCGAATATGCCCTCCTTGAATACCTGGCAAGAAATAAGAATATGGTCTTAAGCAGAACTAAAATAGCTGAACATGTCCGGGGTTATGATTTCGATACACAAACAAATGTGGTCGATGTCTACATAAGATATCTTCGTAAAAAAATAGACGACGATTTCGATAAAAAACTCATTAAAACTGTTAGAGGCGCAGGTTATAAGATTGGGGTGTAACCATGTTTAGGTCTTTCAAAACAAAGTTGATCATAAGATATGCACTTATTTTGGTCTTCATTTTGGCCCTTTTCAGCGGCATTGTGTACTCATATGCCGGACAGCAAACTTACTCAAGAATCGACCGAACTCTTCTATCCAGACTGGAAAGAATAGAAAACAGCGAGAGTCTCCACTTCAAAAAACTTAGAGGAGTTGGCATTAAAGGTGCTGGTAGCGGTCAATTATTTTTTGAAGAAATTTTAGGTTCTCAGGGCGAGGTTGTTTTTGCAAATGTCATTCTTGAAGAAAACTTAATTGTTATCGATAAAAATATTTTAACTCAAGTTAAAAATAAACCTCTCATTGTAAGTGGAACCTTAACCGACAATTCTGCAGTTCGCATTGGGATAAAAAGAGTTAACGACAATTATTTTGTCTGCGCCCTACCCCTTTATGAAAGCGAGCAAAATATGCTTTCTTTGGGTATGTCTCTTTTGGCTGGGAACATCATATTCATAATAATCGCCATTGTAAGCGGCCTCTTTTTTGTTAACCGCGCGCTCAGACCGATAAAAATAATAACCGAAAAAGCCGACGAAATAAGCTCAGGCGACCTAAGCCAAAGAGTAAATTTAACCGGCCCCGAAGACGAGCTTAAAAAACTTGCCGACACCCTCGATAAAATGATTGAAAAACTCGATAATCTTTTTAAAGGTCAAAAAAGTTTCTTTACAGATATCTCTCATGAGCTTAAAACACCGCTGACCATTGCCAGGGGAGAAATCGATGTGGCCTTACGAAACCCAAAGTCCACAAAAACAGAGTTAAAAAGTGCGTTAAAAAGTGCTCAAGAAGAGCTGAAAAAGATGAGCTCCATGGTAAATGACCTCTTAAGTTTGGCCAGGAAAGAAAGCTACAAAGACAAGCTTTCTATTAAAAAAATTTCAGTTAAAAAGTTTTTAAATGAAATTGCGAAAAAATCCGGGACTATCGTAAAATCTAAAGGAACCAAGCTTAAAGTGGAAGATTTTAAGGATTTCACATTTAAAGGAGATGCGAAAAAATTACAAAGACTCATGCTTAGTTTAATAGATAACGCGGTTAAACATATATCCAAAAAAGGTGAAATAGTGCTTAAAGCAGAACAAAAAAGCGGATTTGCAATTTTAAGCATCTCAGATAACGGCGTTGGAATACCTGCAGAAGATATTCCTTTTATATTTGAAAGATTTTATAGAGGCGATAAAAGCAAGGATGCCTCGGGTGGAACCGGATTCGGCCTGACTATTGCTAAAAAAATTGCTGAAGCCCACGGCGGAAAAATCGAAGTTGAAAGCGTCCCCAATAAAATAACCACCTTCTCAGTTTATCTGCCCATCAGTTGAGAGTCTCTTAGTCGGGAGTCGGAAGTTCACCCCCACCTGAATCCTCCCCCATCAAGGGGGAGGGAAAGAATAAGATTGCGGCGAGTAAGAAAATGAAGAAACTAAGTTTCACAATGAAAAAACTGCCTGAGTAAGCAGGCCGGGTAATCCGGTGGTTTATAGCACTAAGTAAGAGGTGGCTGTTAACTCCACCTCTTACTCTTTATTCGCTGGTTTTTCTTATTTCACTAAGTCTGATACTAAAATAATTTATCGGAAATAAAAGCAAAGTGTAAAGCGCGAAGCAGAGGACAAGTGGAACCCCGATAAACAAAATGAGCCACATTATTCCCTGTAAAATTTTGCCCGCTGAGAAAAGTTCAATCATGCCGGAAGAAAAATAAGCTACGACTGCTATTGATAGTCCAATCCAAATAGCCGTTGCCACAATTCGCCATATCTTTAACAATTTCACAACACTAAACCTCCATAAACAAATCTGTACTTAAGTATTTGTCACCGTTGTCCGGAAATATTATTACCACTATGCCGCTATCCATCATACTCGCTTGCCTTTGCGCTTCATGCATAGCTATCCCAGACGAAATCCCCACAAAAATTCCCTCTTTTTTCGCAAGTTCTCTGGCGGTTCTAAAAGCATCTTCATCTTCAGCTATAATTTTTTCACTTAAAATATTTTCATCATATATCAAGGGAACATACCCTTCATCCAAGCATTTAAGACCTTGAATTTTTGAGTCCATTCTCGGCTCAACGCCAATAATTTTTACGTTTGGATTAACCTCTTTAAGTCTCTTGCCTATCCCCATAATTGTCCCGCTTGTCCCAATTCCGGCAACAAAAACATCCACCTTCCCAACCTGTTTTAAGATTTCTTGACTCGTCGTTTCGTAATGAGTAAGCACGTTGTTGGGATTTTCAAATTGTTTTGTCGCAAAATACTTGGGATCTTTGGCAAGTTCTTCGGCTTTCTTGATAGCTCCGGGCATCTTCTCATCAGCCGACGTAAGCAGAATTTCGGCGCCAAAAGCTCTTAAAATCTTTCTGCGTTCAATACTCATGGATTCAGGCATAACAATTAAACATTTATAACCTTTAACTGCCGAAACTAAAGCAAGACCGATTCCGGTGTTCCCGCTGGTTGCCTCAATAATAACTTTGTCTTTGGTGAGCTCCCCGGACTCCTCAGCCTTCTCTATTATATATTTGGCAACCCGATCTTTAATGGAGCCACCGGGATTAAATCCTTCAAGTTTTGCGTAAATAGTAACCTTGGGATTAGGATTTAACTTGTTGATTTTTACAACAGGAGTATTTCCTATAAGTTCCAGAATATTTTCAGCCATCGTTCCTCCAAGTTAGTTATTAACCTTATTAGTCCCGCCAGAGGCGGGCAAGCGGTAGTTTTTTAGTTTTGAGATTACTTTGTCACTTCGTTCCTCGTAATGACGAGAAAGAATTGCTCCTTAATCCTTACCCCTTACTTCTTCCAAAACCAACTCTTTCCTCGCTGGTTTTTTATCTTTAATTTCTATAGCATTATCTATAATCGTATCGGCTCGGTCAAGTAACTTCAAATCATTTGCATGAATTTCAATTAAAACATCGCTCGCTTCAACATGGTCCCCAACCTTGTGTTTCAAAATAATGCCTACGGAACTATCTATCTTATCATCCTTAGTTACGCGTCCGGCCCCCAGTTCAAAAGCGGCCTTTCCGACTGCTTCCGCATTAATTGACGAAATATAGCCACCAGTCGGTGCCAGATAATCAGAAACAATCTTGGCTTTAGGTAAAATATCATAATTATCAATTACCCCCGAATCTCCACCCTGAGCTTCGATAAACTGAGCAAATTTATCAAGTGACTTACCCGAAAAAAGAACGTTCTTCAGCTTTTCTTTAGCCGATTTAACATCCTTTTCAATCTCACCCAAAACAAGCATCTGCGAGCCAAGAGCAAGACAAAGTTCCGTTAAATCTTTGGGCCCCTGCCCTTTAAGCGTGTTTATTGCTTCTTTAACTTCAAGAGCATTCCCCACTGCATGTCCTAAAGGCTCATCCATATTTGTAATTAAAGCAATCGTTTTTCGTCCGGCTATTTGGCCAATATTTACCATCAATTTAGCCAATTCATTAGCTTCGTCAAAATTTTTCATAAAAGCGCCGGAGCCAACCTTTACATCTAAAACAATTGCATCCGCCCCACCGGCTATCTTTTTGCTCATAATACTCGAAGCAATTAAGGGAATGCTTGAAACAGTTGCCGTTACATCTCTCAGAGCATAAATTTTCTTATCGGCCGGGTTTACGTTTTCAGTTGCCCCAACAACAGCAATTCCAATCTCAGACACTTGCCTAATAAATTCATTTTCTTCAAGATAAGGATTAAATCCGGGGATGGATTCAAGTTTATCGATGGTGCCGCCCGTATGCCCCAGACCGCGCCCTGACATTTTGGCCACCGGAACTCCTGCCGCAGCAACCAGGGGAGCAACAATTAACGTGGTTTTGTCTCCAACACCACCTGTGCTGTGCTTGTCAACTTTAATTCCAGCAATTGTGCTTAAATCAACCTGCTTGCCGGAGAAAACCATCGTTTTGGTCAAGTTTGACGTTTCATCAACGTCTAAACCCCTGATATAGCAAGCCATAAGAAAAGCCGACATTTGGTAATCGGTGATTTCCCCCTCAACAAATCCTTGCACCATAAATCCAAGCTCTTTTGACGTAAGTTTTTCACCATCACGTTTTTT
>NZ_JAUSCH010000138.1 GCF_030651595.1 Candidatus Oleimmundimicrobium sp.
TAAAAATAAAATCAACCAGGCGGCAAAATAAGCAGCGTAAAAAAAGGACATAACTAACCTCCAATCTCATCTTTTAAATCTTGAATTTCTTCTTGTAAGTTAATCATTCTTATCCTCTGTCCTAAAAGGTATAGATAAAAAAGCGTCATAGACGCCAAAAAAACTAAGGTTGTTATCCACATTGGAGTATCAAGCGCGATATTTTTAGGCGCCAGCATTAACGGATGAGCGCTCCTCCACCACCTAATTGACATAAATGAGATGGGAACGCTTATAAAAGCAACTATACCAAATACCGCGGTAAGGCGAGATTTACGTTCAATATCATCAACCGAGTAGTAAAGCATAAGGTAACCGGCGTAAAGCAACCACATAATTAATGAAGTGGTAAGCCTCGGCTCCCAAACCCACCAAACTCCCCAAGTAGGTTTAACAAAAATGGTGCCCGTTACCAAAAGCGCCGTATCAATAACCAGCCCTATCTCCGCCGAAGCATAGGCAATCTTGTCCCACTTTCTATCTCTGGTCTTTAGATAAATAATACTGCAGATAAAGACCACCAAGAAAGCAAAATAAGGAACAATTGCAACCGGAAAATGGATATAAAATATCTTTTGAACGACTCCAAGGTTCTTGTCGAGAGGAGCATAAAAAAAGGCCATATAAAGAGATATAAAAATTCCAATAAATGAGGCCATCCCCAGAAATCCCCTGACAATCTTATTTTTCAACCACATCACTCCTCTATAACATATTCAAAGGTTAGAAAACCAACCAATGCAAAAATAATATCATAAATAGCAAGCATTCTCAGCCATACGATAATATCTATCCAAAACTGCTGAGCATCAATTGAAGAAAACATTAAGACCAACTCGGTTGACTTCACTGCCGCCACCAATATCGGTACAATTACAGGTAAGAAGAGCACCGGCAACATAAGGTCTCTGGCTTTTGTATTGATTGAGATAGCGGATAGAAGCGTTCCAACTGCCGATACCCCCACGTCACTTAAGATTAAAATAATGATTAAAAGCCACAAATGAGAAAGAAAGCTTTCTTGTATAAAAAATATCGTAAAAATAGGAAGCGCTATTATCTCAACCAAAAAAAGAAAAATGAAACTGGATATAACCTTGCCAAAATAAATTGCCGAACGGTCTATAGGGCAGAGCATCAGCCCATCAAAACAATTTTCATCCTTCTCGTGAACAAAAATTCGATTTAAGCCCAAAATAGCCGCGAACAAGAAGGCAACCCAAAGAAGACCCGAAGAAACAGCTCTCATTGCAGAGCCGCTTCCGAAAGCAAAGTTGAACATAACCATGGTAAGCAAAGCAAAGATTAACATCGAATTAAGCATCTCTTTGGTTCTAAGCTCGGCAATTATATCTTTTTGGACCAGCGTCAATATGTGCCTCAAGTAGCTCATATCTTGTCTCCCGCATGCTCATGATATATTCTTTTAAAACTATCTAAATCAGGTAAATTCCCTCTTTGAGAATAAACTATTTTGCCTCCGCTTAATATTGCTAAGCTATTTGCATGAACAAGGCCTTTTTCAATATCATGAGTGGCCATAATTAAAGTATGACTACCCTCTTTTTTTAAACCCTCCAACATATCATCAAGAATGCCACGAGCATGGACATCCAGTCCGCTGAAAGGCTCATCTAAAAAAATTATTTCGGGATTGTGCAATAGAGCTCTGGCTATCGAAAGTCTCTGTTGCATTCCTCGGGAAAAAGTTCTTACAACATCAAATTTACGGTGGTCAAGCTCGACTTTTTGCAAAAGTTCAGAAATCCTATCATCCAGTGCCGGAACGTTGTACATTTTGCCGTAAAAACGCAAATTTTCGTAGGCATTAAGGTCCTTATAAAGAATAAGGTTGTGGGAGATAAGACCAATTTTTTCTCTAATCTCGATAGAATTTTCTTTTATCTCAAAGCCATTAATTGTAATTGACCCGGACGAAAATCCGGAAAGCGTAGCCAGTATTCTCAAAAGAGTAGTTTTTCCCGCGCCGTTAGAACCAAATATAGCTAAGAAATCACCTTTACAAACGTCTAAATTGAGCTCTTTTAATACTTTGCGCCTTCCAAAGTCTTTGCTCAGGGAATTTATGCAAATAAAAGGAGAACTTTTCAACAACCTATTTTACCTCTTTCAACCATACTTTAGATTTATCGGGCCAAAAAGCAATAACCGTCCCCGCAAAAAGAACAATGGCTCCCATCCAAATCCAAGACATAAGAGGGATGAGTTTAAATTGAATACGCGCAGATTCATCCTGATCGTAACTCGATAAAATAACGAATATATCTCTTGTAACCCCGCTCTTTATATTAACCTTTGAGGTCATAGTATCTTGTTTAAGATGGTAAATTAACTTAGGGCTAAGCCGCCCTTTATGTTCTCCGTCCGCCTTTAGCGCCAAATTTACTCCAATTATTTCCTTGGAAAAATCGCTATTATCGACAAATAACCCTTCGTTTGTAACAGTTGCATCCTTAACTGTTAAACTCTCCCCTTTTTTCAAAGTTGCTTCACTTTCTGTTAAGTAAAAAGTGGAGCCAATGAGTCCAACAAAAATTATCACAATTCCAATATGAGAGAGCAGCCCGCCATACCTTACCCTATTTGCCTTCATCTTATGCCATAAATTTCCACCGTGTTTCATTCCCGCCAATAATTCCCTATATGTAACCTGAAGCGTAGTGGTGCCCGCAAATATGCAGAAGAAGAAACCGATACTCCCCCACAAGTTTTTGTCCCAGAAAAAGAAGGTAGCTAAAGCACCTACTAAACTTAAAATTGACGGAAGTGTAATTTTTTTAATAAATCTTGAGGTATCAGTCGTTTTCCAACCCAAAAGAGGGCATATACCGATAAAAAATAGATATATATATCCTAGTGGAGAAGCAAGTTTATTGTAAAAAGAGGGACCCAGAGATATTTGGTTACCAATCAGCAACTCCGTTATTACAGGATAAAAAGTTCCAATGGTAACTATCGCCGTAAAGAAAAGCAAAACTATATTATTTAAATAAAAACCGTAATCTTTAGATATTAAAGAGTGAATTTCTTCTCCCTTAAAAGATTTTCGACGATATATGACTAAGAAGATAAATCCCAAGGTAAACAATATCATAAACCAAAAGAAGTAAACAGCAATTGATGACCTTCCAAAAGCGTGAACCGACTCTATTATGCCGCTTCTGGTTATAAAGGTACCAAGAATACACATCAAAAAAGTTACCATTGCCAAGATTAACGTCCATATCTTAAACAATTTCCTCTTTTTGTAAACAGCCAATGAGTGAAGAAGAGCTGTACCGGTAAGCCAAGGAAGAAGAGAGGCGTTCTCAACCGGATCCCAGGCCCAATATCCACCGAAAGCAAGCTCGTCATAGGCCCAAAGAGAACCTAAAAAGATACCGATTCCTAAAAATAACCAAGCAAATAAAGTCCATCTTCTACATCTCGATACCCAAGGACCATCGGGTTGATTAGTTATTAATGCTGCAGCGCTCAACGCGAAAGGAACGGTAAAGGCCGCATATCCTATAAATAAAGCCGGCGGATGAAAAACCATTTGGGGATGTAAAAGTAAAGGATTTAACCCTATCCCATCGGCAAGAAACATTGGCGCCGTTTCAAAAGGATTAGCCGGTAAAGCTAAAAGCAAAAGAAAGAAAGACTGAGCAATAACCAGTATCGCCAAAGCATACTGGGTTAATCTGCCTTTTCTGTTTGCCAAGAGAAAAATGAGCGTAAACAAAGAAAGTAACAACTGCCAAAGAAGAAGAGAACCCTCCTGCCCTCCCCAAAAAGCAGTTATTGTATAGAGAAGCGGCAAATCCCTGCTGGAATAACTGAAAACATAGAGAATAGAAAAATCTCTTACAAGAAAAGCCCTCAAAAGAATTAACGAAGCAGTGCTCGACAAAATGAACAAAATCCATATGCTAATGTGGCCTGCTTTAATAACCTTGCCGTTCTTAGTTTTAAGGCCGTATATAAAAAGAATAGCAGCTGTAACTGCCACTGCCAATGAAAGCCAAATTGTAACCTCTCCAAACTTAGCCACACTATCCCTCTATTCTTCTGATGTATATTTTGATGGGCATTTAGCTAATAAACTGTCAGCCTTAATACCTGAATTCGGCTCATAGACACCCTCAACAATCACTTCTGCCCCTTTTTTTAACGCACTTGGTAAAACACCTGAGTAAACAACTGCAACCGAATTTTCTTCATCAGCAATCATAAACTTATAAACGCCCTCGTTCTCCTCGACAATATCACCCACAACTTTTCCCGACACCTTAACGGATTTACCATGTAAAGATTCATCCGAAACAACCTCACCGGGAGTCCGGTAATACAAAAAAGAACTGCCGGCAGTATATAAAAGAATCCCGAAGAAAATTATTATTATGACACTGGTAATAACAATACGTTTACGTTTTGCTTTCATATTGACCTCCTGTCTCTAAATTAAGCTGATTCATTATACAAAAAAAAATTATTTTAAACAAACCAGTCGCTTGGTCACTACCCCTGCCTGACGGCAGGCAGGGCTCCTTTGGAAAATGCAAAATGTAAATTAAAAAGATAAGCGCGGCCTTTAAAAACAGCCTTTTGGTTCAACCCTTAAGCCAGCCCTTGGCCAATAGCTATTACCGCCATATCATTTTTAGGCGCCGTGCCTGCCGGCCCGGATAAACCGGTGGCTTATAACACTAATTAATCAGCTTCTTTTATCAACCAAGTTAAAATTAAAGCAGCTATAAATAAAAGGCCGTTGATTGAGAAAAAACTTAGCCGAATAAGTAAATTTGATGAAGAGCGCGCCGGGCCACTTGGATGAAAAATAGCCGAACCAGCAGTTGAATAAAGCCAGACTACAAAAGATGCAAGAATTATATTTAAAGCAGATGTAATTTTCTTATCATCAACCCAAAGGGAGAAAAGATAAAAAAGAGGCGCCACCACTAAAATAAAGATGGTAATTTTAAAACGGGGTTCCGCTAAAAAAACCCACTTTCCCCAAATCATCTTGGTAACAAAGATTGATAGCACTCCATTGAAAACCCAGATCAAGAGAGCAATTTTCTGTGAAGAAACAGCCCATTTGCCAAGAGAATCCTTTTTAAAAATAAGATGAAGGGCTCCAAAAATACCGGCTAATATAAATATCATTATGCCGACTATAGCAAGACCGGCATGAATATATAAAACTTTAATCCAATTCCCTAATGTGCTTTCGGCCGGGGAAAAAATAGAAATAATTAAAATAAAAAAACAAATCAGCCCGATAAGATAAGTGCCATTTCTCTTACTTAACAGCGCACTCTCCACCTTCACCTCTTAGAATTTTAATCCCGTGAGGAATAGCAGGAAGCACAACTTCCAAACACTCTTTTGCCGCCTTGGGGCTGCCGGGAAGATTTATTATAAGTGTTCTACCCCGCATACCACTCACCGCTCGAGAAAGCATGGCGTTTGGTGTAATTTTTAAACTTTCCGCACGCATCGCTTCCGCAAAACCGGGAACCTCTTTATCTATCACCGATATTGTAGCCTCAGGCGTCACATCTCTGGGAGATAACCCCGTACCACCGGTCGTAAGAACCAAATCCACTTTCTCGTAATCAGCTAAAATTCTTAAATCTTTGGCGATGAGTCTTTTTTCGTCGGGTATTATTTGATAGGAAACAATTTCAGCTCCATTCTTTTCCATTATTTCCTGGAGAATTTTGCCACTTTCATCAACCCGTTCTCCTTTTGAGCCCTTGTCACTTATGGTTAAGATTGCGACTTTCATAACACACCTCCATATATCATTGGTAGCCACTGATATCTGCTATCTAGCTGATAGCCCGTTCCCCGCCAGTGACGGGTCACTTGATAGCCGATAGCCCGTTCCTCCATCAACAATGGAGTCACTCAATGGCAAAAACAAAAACCTCCTGCTTAATTGCTAAATAGCCCGGCCTACGGCCTCGATGGCCGATGGCTCGCTCACTACTGTTCGCTCAATAGCCCATAGCTCAAACCATCAGTCCGAAATTAGTTAGCTTGTTGGTTGGTTTGTTTTCCATGCTCCATACTCTATACTCCATCTACCATAAGCCATTTAGTCGGTAGTCTCTTAGTTGAGAGTCCCACCAAAGGCGGGCAAGCGGGTGTTTGTTGGTTTTTTTCCTTTACCCTCTCAACTTTCTATCTGCTATCTGCTATCTGCCATCAGCCATCTGTCCTCACAAAAGTTCCGCTTCTGCCCCCGCTCTTCTTCACAAGTTTTATCTCTTTGATTTCCATCGTCTTATCAACAGACTTACACATATCATAAATTGTCAAAGCGGCAATTGCTACCGCGGTAAGCGCCTCCATCTCTATGCCTGTTCTGTCCATAGTCTTGGTAGTCGCTAAAATTTCAATTGATGAATTTTTTTCATCAATTTTAAAATCAATGTCCACCCCCGTTATTTGAATGGGATGACACATGGGAATAATGTCACAAGTTTTTTTCGCTCCCATAATTCCCGCAACCTGGGCAACAGCAAGAACATCCCCTTTTTTCACACCACTGGTTTTAATTAGGTCAAGAGTTTCTTTTTCCATTTTAATTAAGCCCTTGGCAACTGCTTCACGAACCGTTATTTTCTTTTCGCTGACATCAACCATCTTTGCTCTCCCATGTTTGCCAAGGTGAGTTAGGTTACGTTTATTTTCCATTTTATCCTCCAATTTGAGACATTGTCCTCACAAAATCCTTTTTAAGAGCAGATGAATGATCTTTTGGTTTCTCCTTTAATGCCCTGCTTAAAACCTCTTTAACCGCTTCTTCCGGATGATTGTTTCTCATAGGTCCAATTATATCTATCTCGTCGTTTGAAAAAAGACATGTCTTGAGTTTCCCGTCAGCCGTAAGTCTCAATCGGTTGCATTCGGGGCAAAAGTGGTTGCTCATCGGAGAAATAAAACCAACTGTTCCAAGAGCACCTTTAAACTTCATGTACCTTGCCGGACCAGACCCCCGCGGAGAATCAACCTTATTAAGTGAACCAAATGTTTTTAACTTTTCGGCTATCTCGGAGCAAGTAAGACCTGCCTTAAAACCTACCTCCTTGCTAAAAGGCATATACTCTATGAACCTTACATGCAGCGGGTAATCAAAGGTAAGTTTGGCAAAGTCCTTTAAATCACTCAAACCGTCGTTTATTCCTTTTAAAATGACAGCATTGATTTTTAACGGCTTAAACCCAACATCTAATGCTTTTTGAATCCCTTTCTTCACAATATTTAAATCTCCAACTCGCGTTATTTGTTTAAATTTCTCGGAATTTAGAGAATCAATACTTACATTGATGCGTTCAAGCCCCGCTTTATATAACTCTTCAGCAAAATCAGCCAAAAGAACTCCGTTTGTGGTAAGCGACATATCATGAAGCTCGGGTATGCCGGATAAACTTCTTATTAAATCCACTACGTCCCTTCTTACGAGGGGTTCTCCTCCAGTGAGCCTAACCTTTGAAATGCCCTGCTTTATCGCGTGAGATACAAATAACTCAATCTCCTCATATGTGAGAATATCCCTATGTTTCTTAAAATCCGAAAGACCTTCTTTAGGCATACAATATATGCAACGTAAATTACATTTATCGGTAATTGAAACTCTAAGATAGTCTATCCGCCTATTATGATTATCAAATAATTCCGGCAACTGTCTTCTCCTTAATGATCTTCGGGTAAGTTAATCAAATGAACCTTAACTTTATCCCCGGTTTTAACTAAAGTTGTTTCTGCGGGAATCACCGCTATTCCGTTGGCCAAAGACATTGATTTCAAGATACCTGAACCCTGAGGCCCGGTTAAAGAAACGTAAAACTCCCCGTTTTTTCTCCTAACATTAACCCTAACAAAAAACGCTCTGCCTGGTTTTTTCTTTAAGTCATGTTCAAATATAGCATCCACTTCGGGACGAAAGATATGATTCTTTCCCATCATCTTTAAAATTGCCGGCCGAACATACTCCTCAAAACAGACCACCGTCGAAACTGGATTCCCCGGAAGACCAAAGATAAGCTTGTCGCCTAAACGCCAAAAGGCCAAAGGCATGCCCGGCTTTTGAGCTACTTTCCAAAATTTAAGCTCAGCTCCCAGCCCAGTTAAAACATCTTTAACCACATCATAATCACCCATAGAAACTCCACCGGTAGTTAACAGGATATCCGAAATGTTTAACCCCTTCTCAATTAACTTTCTTGTAGCATCCATGTTATCGCGAGCTACCTCTAAAGGGACGGGTTTAGCCCCACACGATATTACTTGAGCCGTAAGAGAATAGGTGTTGCTGTTTCTAATCTTCCCCGGTGCCAGCGGCTCATTAATCTCAACTAATTCATCACCGGTACTAATTATTGCAATGGTGGGCGGTTTAAAGATTTTAAGCTCACTTTTCCCCAAGGAAGCAAGCAAACCTATCTCCTGAGGCCTTATATCGAGCCCACAAGGGAAAACCTTTTCACCTTCAGTTACATCTTCTCCCGTCAAGCGAACGTTATCCCCTTTTTTTGCTTCACAATAAATCAACACTTCTTCATTATTTAAAGAGGTATCTTCTTTTTTAACTACTGAATCGGCACCTTGGGGAACAGGAGCACCCGTCATAATCTTTAACGCGGACCCGGAAGTAACTTGAAAATCAGACACATCTCCCGCTTTTAAATCCCCTAGAACCTTTAACTTACAAGGAGACTCTTTAGATGCCCCAACGGTATCGGAAGCAATGATCGCAAAACCATCCATAGCTGAATTATCAAAGGGAGGTATGTTCATATCAGAAACTACATCCTCTGCAAGGACATACCCTAAAGAATCCATGAGATTGACTTTTTCAACAGGTTGAAGTCTCACTTCATCTAAAATTATTTTTAATGCTTCTTCTGGTTTAATCATCAAATCTCACCCGTTAGTCGGTAGTCTGTTAGTCGAGAGTTGGGAGTTTGTTGGTTTTTTCCTTTACCCTCTCAACTTTCTATCAGCCCCGCCAGAGGCGGGCGGGCATCTGCTATCACAACTTTACCCTATACCCTATGCTTTTCACTATAATTTCTCTATTCATTTTTGTCTTGCTGAAAGCTGGAGGCTGACGGCTGGGGGCTGAACTCTGTTACCCTTCACTTTTTTCCCTAATTACTTTCTAATCACATGAACCGCTGTCGATTTAAAACTTGCCGTCACTTCTCCGCCTTCCTTTAACCCTATTTCCTCAGCAGATTGCTTGGTAATAAGAGCAATTAACGGAAAACCACAATTAAGATTAACTTTAATCACCGCGCCGAGCGATGTCAACTTCACAATCTTGGCATTAAAATTATTTCTTGCGCTTGAGCTTTTCTTTTCTTTACTGATACTTACGGTAACATTTTCCGGCCTTATCCCTAAAAGAACTTTTTCTCCAATGGAAACATTGGAAATAACCTCAACTTTGGCTCCATTTACGTCAACAACAGCTAACTCGTTGAGACGAGAGACAACCTTTCCCTCCAAAACCGTTTCAACCCCCACAAAATCAGCAACAAATTCATTAACGGGAGAGTTGAATATCTCATCCGGTTTGCCAACCTGGACAATTTTTCCGTCACGCATAATTGCAATTCTATCAGCAATTACAAGCGCCTCTGTTTGATCGTGGGTAACAAAAAGTGATGTTTGATTCATTCTCTTTAAAATAATCCTGAGCTCTTCCCTTAAATTTTCTCTGACTTTTTTATCAAGAGAACTGAGGGGTTCGTCAAAAAGAAGAAGTCTGGGCTCCATAATTAAGGCTCTCGCAAGGCTTACCCGTTGCTGCTCTCCTCCACTTAAAGTTTGCGGTCTTCTATGCAGAATATTTTCAATGTTTAAAGTGGCAACAATCTTTTTAAATTTATTCTCAACGTCGTCAATTTGTCGGTAGCGCACCCCAAAAAGAATGTTCTCTCTTACGGTAAGATGGGGAAATAAAACATAGTCTTGATAAATAAACCCTATGTTCCGCTTCTCGGGGGGTAAATCGTTTGCAAAATTTCCATCCAAAATTATGCTACCTTTTTTAGGCGGAAAAAACCCGGCAATCGCTTCAAGAAGAACAGTTTTGCCTGCTCCACTGGGGCCAAGAATAACAAAAACTTCGTCTTCTTTTATGGAGAGATTTATATCTCTTAGTTTAAATTCACCTAAATCAATGTCCAAATTCTCTATTTCTATCATTTCTTGTTGCCCATTCCCATTCCGCCATAAGCAAGCAATCGAAATACCACAAAACCAATCAAACAAAAGACCAAAAGAAGAACGGACACCGCCGAGGAATGCTTTAAATCAAGCTGTGAATAAACATCATAAACTTTTACCGGGGCAGTCATGGGATAATAAGCCAGGATTATAACCGCTCCAAATTCACTTATTGCCCGTGCCCAAGTAAGAACCCAACCAGTTAACACTCCTCTTATTGCAAGCGGGAGAGATACTCTACGAAAAACTTCGGAAGGGGTGGCTCCTAAAGTTCTTGCCACCTGTTCCATCCTTACATCCACCGACTCAAACCCTTCTCTTGCGGAATTAACCATAAAGGGCAAACTCACAAAAAGCATAGCCACTACTATTCCCAACTTTGTGCCCACAAACCTTAAGCTAAAAAATCTTTCAAAAAGAGCGCCCACCATTCCATACCGTCCGAAAACAAACAACAACAAAATACCGGCCACCGTATGCGGAATTGCCAGCGGTAAATCAACTATTGATTCGACGAGCGATTTCCCAAAAAATCTTGCTCTGGCAAGAATATAGGCTAAAGGAACTCCAAAAAGAGCGGCGATGGTTGCCGTAACCGCCGCCAGGGAAATGCTGTTAAATATCGCTTCCTGAACACTTTTGTCACCCGCCTCTTCAATTAAGATGGCTGGAGATTGAGCTAATATTGAGCGGGCAAGAGGAAGCAATATAAATAAAATTAACAATCCACCCATTAGAGAAAAAACATAATACATCAGGTTGGTCTTTTTAAACCTCATGATTTCCCCTTAAATAAACTAAACAAATTTAAATTTTACGAAAACAATAATAGCTTAGCGATAGTTTAAATATCAATCAAGTTAAAAGATCGTTTCTGGTTAAGGGGCCTATGCCCCTTAACCCTTATGTATAATAATAGCCGGGAGATAGGCACAGGCCCCTTCAGCCAAGTATTAGACCTAAAACTGTTCGGTAGCCACCATCACAGACGACGCCTTGATGACAGCACAGACCTGTTTCCCCTTCTCCAAGCCAAGTTTCTCAGCAGATTCCTTGGTGATGATAGAGACAACCTGAGTTCCTCCTGGCAGTTCAATAACAACTTCGGAATTGACAGCACCATTAGTAACCTCGACCACTTTGCCCGATAAGACGTTTCTTGCACTGACCTTCATCTTCTTCACCTCCTTTCTTCTTTAAGTCTAATATAGGAAATACAGGGGGGATTAACCCCCCCTGTATAGCAAACTTCTTGCGCTACAACAAAATCCTAAAATTAACTTTCAATCTTTACAATATCTTCTAATTCCGAAGGCAATGTATCCGCATCCTTCGTAAGTGGTGGATTGTAAGCAGGTTGACCTGAATCATTCATAATTTTCTGACCCTTCTCGCTCAGAAGCATCTTTATGAAGGCCATGGCAACCTCAGGATTTTCTGAATTTTTGGGAATCGTTACACCGTAGATGATAAATTTGCCTTTTTGAGCTTTACCATCCGCCAACGTTATTGACGCCTGAGCATAAAAATCCGCCAACTCCTCCTTCTCGAGGTTTATCTCTTCAGGCAACTCCAAGATCTTCAAACCGTGCTGTTTCGCGACGGAAAGATATTCAAACGCGTAATCCAAATCGCCGGATTGAAGAAGAGATACAAGCTCAACCGACTTGGGTCTTATATTTTCCTTAGGACAGTGGTCAATTAATGCTTGGTTTAAGCCATCAATGCCGTAATGCTTCTCGGCCAATTGAAAGACTTGACGAGCCCTGTAACCGCAAGGGTCGGAGTCGGGATCCGAATGACCGTACATTACACCATCTCTCTGAAATATTTCATACCAGTTGTCTTTAGTTATTTCATCCGCGTATTTGCTTTTATCGGTATAGGCGATGACCATTCTGTTGCTCGCAAATTTTACATTCCAGTTAGCATAATCCGGCTTAAGAAGTTCATCTATGACCGTATAATCGGCTGAAGCCATAACATCACAGTTCTTCTTTAGTTCACATATCTTTTTAGCACAGTCGCGACTTCCGGCACCCTCAAGAAGAACCTTCACATTGGGATGCTCTTTTTCAAACTCGGTCTTAAGCGTTTCAAATGGCTCCTTAAGACTCCCGGCATGAAATACAATTAAATCGCCCTTTAGTGTATCTTTTTCCTCAACCTTTTCCATAACTTTCTCTTCCGGCTTTTCTTCTGTTTTCTGACAGCCAACCACCCCAAAAGTTAGCGCGGCAATAAGCAGTAATGAAAACAAAATAACTATTGCATTCTTAAATCGACTTTTTCCAAACATAACTTGCACTCCTTTTTATATAGTTTACTTAGTAAAATCAAACAACTACTCTTTATTTCCCTTAATGAAATCACCTCCTTTTAAAAAAATAAAAAACCGGCATCTAAGTGACTACCGGTCTTTTTGTAAAACCAGTCTCCTTTCCGTCACGGGAGGCAGTACCGTTTCCGGTAAAACCCTATCGGTCACATTCCTTGCCTCGCAAAAGTTTTGCGAGGTTTAGGTCAAGCGACTCGGAGAAAAAACATATTTAATTAAATTATTAAAAACTATTAAAAACAACCGAGTTGGCAACCATAGAGCTTTATCTCAAGCTCGTTTACAACGTCGCCAACCACTTTTGGGGATACGCCCAACTCCTTTGCTATTTTATGAGCCATCGGGCAGGAAATTTTCCCCTCTTTAGCTTTCTCTTTAACTATTTTCTTAATTTTATTTAAATCACAAGATTCAGATGACATCTATAAAACCCTCCTTTTATAGTCAGGAGTCTGTTAGTCGGTAGTTTGTTGGTTTGCTTGTTGGCTTGTTGTTTGTTTTTTGACTCTAAGCTCTCCGATTTACGCTCCGTGCTCTTAGTTTTACCATACTCCACACCCTACACTCTTTTAACTTTCCATTTTTTGCTTTCAACTAAAAACGCCATTCCCAAATATGGAAATAGCATCATCTTAAGACACTCCTTTCCAAATACGAGAGGCATAAAAATTTCTTTTTACACCCTATGAGCCCTAAACTTAAAGAACCCTGCGGTTACTTCCCCTGCTTTGCTTTTGCAAAGTTTAGTAAAAGTAACTCGGAGCACACATATTAAATTTACCTTTTATATTCTATCTAATTTACCCTTTCCCTTTAAATTTTAAAAAAATTTTTTAGCTGGCTACACAAGTTTTATTTCTGCCACTTTCTTTTGCCTCGTAAAGTGCCTCATCAGCTTTTACAACCAATCCGGAAGCATCTTTCGCATCGTGGGGATACGTTGCAACCCCGCCACTTATGGTCTTCTTCACAACCGGCTGTTCTCTGTTCCCCGGAAATTCAAGAGATTCAACTGCTTTCCGTATTCTTTCAGCAACAACAACCGCCTGTTCTTTCGAGGCACGTGGCAATAAAACTACAAATTCCTCCCCACCGTATCTAGAAACAATATCGATATCCCTGGTATTTTCTCTAATTGTCTTGGCTATCTTTTTCAGTACTACGTTCCCCTGTTCATGACCATAAGTATCGTTATAATGTTTAAAATGATCTATGTCCATCATAATAAATGACAGTTCTTTTTCATACCTATCCGCCCTCTTCTTTTCCTCCTCCATTCTATCGAGAAAATAACTATAGTTGAATAGTCCCGTAAGACGATCATGGACAGAGAGCAACTCTAAAGCCATCTGTTGCTTCTTCTGCTTCTTGGAAAGAACTCCTAAAATTGAACCTACAAGTAAAAAAATTGACACGCCTACAACTATTTCTACAATAGTACTTTTCACGCTCAAAGCTTGGTAAAACTCAGGAGAATTCACGCTCGAGTAAAGCCACCATGAAATAGCCCCAATGCTCATCAATCCAATGGATATCACTCCATAAATATCATAAACCATAGCGGCAATAACCAGGGGCACCACGTAGAGCGTCCAATAAGTTAAAACACCATGAGGAAAAGAAAAATAAATTACAAGATTTGCAAAAGCAAATGTCAATACAATAACTAACACACTACGTAAGTATTTACCTCGCTTCACAGTTCCCCCCTTTTAATTAATTAGTTTAATAGAAATGAAACACAATACCAATAAAAATAAAACTAAAAGCATGCTAAAATTTAAATCCTCAACATATAATCTGAATTCTTTTTTAGTTTCACTTGCGGATAGATCACGATACACTTCAGCCAAAAAGCTATCACATAAGTATTTAATAATCCGATTGGCTTTTATTACGCCAAAATCTTTAATCTTTAAGCAATTTCTCCTTACATACCTTTTAAAAACAAAAACCAACAATCTCAGAACATGTGTTTCCTCATCAAAAAACACACCAGCCGCATCATGGTCCTTCTCAATTCTTTCTTTTACTTTTTCCAAAGTTTCTGTTTTTATTAATTGACTCTCTCTGTGCAATAAGAAATAAAAACCAAAAGTAAACTGTTCGGACCAGTAATTAATTCCAAACCACCGCGGAAAACGAATGTGGAAAAGACCGTATTTCATGCCTGCAACAAACATAAATATGCCTGCAGTTAACGAAAGGACCAGGCCTTGAAAATCGTGTAACGTTAAAATACTAAACGTTTTCACGCTATTTAAGGCAGCCGTTGTATACCCAAGATTTTTTAAAGCCGGCAATATAAAGAGGACCCAAAAACGGCTGGGCAGAACGCCTAAAAGAAAAATCATAAAGACCAATGGCACAATTCCAATAATCATGAAAGATGGCGCGTCTTTAACTGTTTCATATTTCTTCGGCGTCTTACCTAAAAAAACAAGAGTAAACAACTTGGTAAAAGAGGCGATGGTTCCCCCGCAAGTTAGTATGAAAAAAATATTGGCCAAACCAGTCCATCTGCAATACTCCAAATGAGTTAGAGCTTGATGAATAAGCGTCTTGCTGGCATATCCGTTAAAAGGAGGAATACCGCTAATTCCCAATGAGGCAACAAGCGTGCAAAAAGCAATGAGAGGCATCTTCTTAATTAAACCACCAAGCTTATACATATTAAGCTCGCCGGTTCGATAATAAACAGCCCCCACAGTCAAAAAGAGACATGATTTAAAGAGAGCGTGGTTAACTATGTGATACAAACTGCCACCAATAGCTATAGCCCCTTCGGCTCCCAAATATATTGCGCAGCCAATTCCTAAAATAATATAACCCATTTGGCTGATACTATGATAAGCTAACATTTTTTTAGCATTTTCTTGTAGCAAAGCCATTAGCACCGCAACAAACATGCTTACAATGCCCACCCAAATCACAATAAACCCAATAGCAATAGAACTTTGTTCCGGCCCGAAGATTGAAAACAAGGACCTGATGATTCCATAAGCTCCGGCTTTTATCATCACACCGGAAAGAAGAGCACTCGCAGGAGTTGGAGCAACAGAGTGAGCGTCAGGAAGCCAGATATGAAGAGGCATCACCCCCGCTTTAATGCCAAAACCAATCCCCATAAACGCAAAGATAATAAATTTGGTATAATCGGAAACTCCTTTTATTCCTGTAGCAAAATTAACGTTTCCTGTAATGTTGCAATAGAGAAGAACCCCTATTAAAAGAGCCACATCACCCAATAACACCATGACAAGATATTTTGTGCCCGCCTTAAATGCTTTCTTTTCCTCAGCGTGCACTATTAAAGGATAGGCCGATATCCCCAAGATTTCAAAGAAGACAAACAAAGTTAAAAAGTTTCCCGCTAAAAAAACTCCTAAATTAGCTGAAAAAGTCAGCAATAAAAAAGCATAAAATTTCTTCTGTTTGCCAACATCATTCATATAAAAAATAGAATAAACAGCAACAGCCGTCCAAATAAAAGCAGTCAAAAAAGCCAGCAAAGCGCTTAACGGGTTAATAGACAGTTCCATTTTAGAGAAAGGAAGAAAGGGATACTTAACTACAATCTCGTTACTCTTGGCCATAAAATAAGAAACAGCAATCAAAACCAATGTAACCAAGTTAATTAAAGCCGTTAAATAACCTCGTGACGTCTTGAATTTAGGGCTCATCCAACAAACTAAGCCCGATCCTAAAACCGGTAATAATATTATCGCTGCCGGCAAAATAAGATAAAAATTCACTTTACCCTCCAAAATAACACGTAATTATTGGTTTAATCAGCAAGAACAATGGTTTGGGAAATATGCCAAAAAACAAATTTCCAAAAATCCCCACTCCTATTGGCAGATAAACCGGCCAATTCAACTGCAAATCGCAAACTAAATCAACATCGGCTTGCTTAAAAAAGAGCATATAAACTACATATAATAAATAGAAAGCACACAAAACAGAACCAGCAATAAGAACAGCCATCACACTTAACTGGCCGGTCTCCATCGGCCCACGCCAGAGATACCACTTACCTACAAAGCCTAAGGTCAAAGGCATTCCAATTAAACCAAATGAGCAAATCGCGAAACAAGTTGATATAAAAGGAAGTTTGCGACCTACACCAGAAAGTTCGCTAACTTTTGTCTTTCCTGTTTTAATGTCAATAATTCCCGCGCATAAGAAAAGGGAGAGCTTCAAAAAAGCATGACTTATCAAAAAAACAAGACCTCCAATGAATGCAGTAGGATTTAGAAGGGACACTCCTAAAATGGAGTAAGAAAGATGTTCAACGGTAGAAAATGCCAATCTCTTTTTAAGATTATTTTGATTAAGCGCTTGAAGTGAGCCATAAATAATGGTTGCACAAGATATAAAAACCAGCAAAGTTCCGCCCCTAATGCTCCGAGTTAACTTTAAACCAAATACATTTAAAATCACCCGCATAATCCCAAAAAGTCCTACATTTACCACCGCAACAGCATGCAAAAGAGCAGTCACAGGAGTTGGCGCCACCGATACAGAGGGCAACCAATCTCCAAGAGGGAAAACCGCCGCCTTGATTCCAAAACCTACAATATAACAACAAAATATTAAAAAAAGCATTTTTAATCCAATTCCAGAAGACATCGTTCCGATTTTTGAAAAAGCATCTAACTGCTCAAACGCAGGCGTAGACAACACCGCGAACAGCAATAACATTTCCCCCACTAAAAGATAGACCAAATATTTCTTGGCTGCTTTTAACACCACCGGAGTTTCAGTGTGGGCCACCAAAGGATAAGTAAAGATGGTCAACAACTCATATAAAGCAAATAAGGTGAGCATATTCCCGGCCATTGCTACCCCTATAGCCGCCGCCACACTCAAAGTAAGAAAACCAAAAAACCTATTTTCGTTGCCGGGGAACTTTATCTCCATATACCTTATGAAATAAGGAACACTCACCAACCATAAAAGAGAAGTTGTGCCGGCAAAAAATAGACCCAGCCAATCTGCCCTTAAACAAAAGGTAAAGCCGTAACCTAAACAAAGGGGACAACATATACTACCCTTCCCCCCTTGCCCCAATGCAAAATATAACGCAACCACAAGTAAGAAACTCAAAATGGCAGCAATTAAACTTAAAGATTCCCTTAATTTTCTATTATTACCAGTAAAAAAAATTATTAACCCGGCTAAAGCGGGTAACACAACAACAGCAACTGGTAAAAACATGCTAATCGATTGATTCATTTATCACCTCAAAAAACCTAAAAGTTCTTTTACACCAGGTTCTATTAAAACAAAAACAGTTTTAGGAAATATACCAAAGAAAATAGTCAAAAAGACCAACGCTCCAATGGGAAAAAGCATCTTTAGAGGAACCTCTTTCACTTCCATCTCAAAATCCGGCTTTTCAAAAAAGATATAATTTATAATTCGAAAACAGTACAACAAGGAAAGAAAACTTCCCAACAAAATCGCGCTAACTGACCCCCACAACCCTTGCTTAATGGCTGCAAGACATAGATAATATTTGCTTACAAAACCACACGTTAAAGGAATGCTGGCAATTGATGCCAAACTTACCGTAAAAAATCCCATCGTAATGGGCATTTTTTTCCCAATTCCTTTTATTTCGTCAAGTTTTCTAAACCCGGTTTTATAAATTACTGCTCCAACACAGAGAAAAAGAGCAGACTTGGCAAGAGCATGATTTAATATTTGCAACATACTTCCCGTTAAACCCAGATAAGAAAATAAAAACACTCCGAGAGCTGCAAATCCAATTTGGCTTATGCTTGATTGAGCCAAAAGGAGCTTTAAGTCTTTTTCAAATAAAGCGAAGGCAGCACCGAGAATTATCCCAATAGACGCCAAACTTCTGAAGACAATCACAAATCCGGCGGAATTGATGACGGGCACAATATAATAAATCACCTTAATTATCCCAAAGACCCCCGTCCCTATCACCACACCGGACAAAACTGCACTTACAGGAGCGATTGCCTTCCCATGGGCTTGCGGCAACCATACATGTAGCGGAAATATAGCTGCCTCTATAACAAACGCAATTATCAACAACAACGCGCCCGTATAAATAACCGTTAAATCGGGGAGTTGTTTTACTTGAAATGCTATTTGAGTAAAGTTGATGGTTCCTGTCACAGAATATATAAAACCTAAACCTAACAAAATAAAGAGTGAAGAAATTGTCCCCATTATTAAATATCTAAAACCAGCTCTTAATGCCTCTTTATCCCCTGATATTGCAACTAACGAATAACTGCTCAATGAAAGAATCTCAAAAAATATAAACATATTAAAAATATCACCGGATATAACAAAGCCAATCAATGAGCCTGTAAGAAAAAGAAACAGTATGTAATAAAATTGGATTTTTTCCTGATTAAGCACCTTTTTAATATAAAGTTCAGAATAAACAATCGAAGCTAAGCCAACAAAAGTTATCAAGAGAACCATGAATATTGAAAGATTATCTATAAATATCTCTATTCCCCACGGAGAAGCCCAATCGCTTACATAATACACAAAAGGACCCCCGGTTATTACTTTTACTGCTAAAAAAAGAGAAGAAATAAAAGTAAACATCATCGCCAAAACCGATAAAACAAAGGCGTTATCTCTTTTAAAAACCAGTGAAACATAGATTAAAGTACCAACCGCTATAGGCACTATCGCCATTAATATTGGCAGATGGGAAAGAAAACTCATCTCTTCCCCTCGCTTTCAGATTCGAACAATCTAACAGCCAAAATCAAAGCAAGAGAAGTAGTCCCTATCCCCACCACTAAAGCCATGAGAACAATAGCCTGAGGAAAAGGATTAATATAGCTTTTAACTCCCTCAGCAACAATCGGTACTGCCCCGCCCTCTTTGCTGCCAATGCCAACTAAAAAAAGAAAGACGGCTGTTTCCATGATGTTTATCCCGATAATTTTCTTAATTAAATTTGATCTCACCGCAACCGCATAAAATCCAATGAAAAAAAGAATTATGGAAGCTGTATAAATTAAATTTAAAAAGTTCGCTTTAAACATCATTTCCCCTCCGTCTTCTTCAAAATAAAAAATAAGGAGGAGATTACCGCGCCACTGGTGAGAGCAATACTAACTTCCAATATCAAAATAAGAAACCTCCGAAAATTTGGTATGTCTAAAAAATTTAAATTCAAAAAACTTTTCCCTGCTAATATGGATATAAGGCCTAAAGTTGCAAAACAAAGAGGGGCCAGGCACTCAAGAAATACTCTTTTCCTAACCGGAAATTTTTTCACTGCTTCATCAAACCCAAAGATGAGAGTATAAATAATTACAACGGAGGCCAAAACAATACCTCCCTGAAAACCTCCGCCGATGGAATTAAAACCATTAATTGCCACATAAAAAGAAAAAATTATGAAGAAGGGAATATAAATTATCATGGCCGTACTCACCAAAGGACTTGGGCTAACCTTTAATGAATAACTTCCTTCCCTCGCTTTTTCTCTTCCCAGAATAGCCAACGCTGCAACCAGAGTTACAAAAATTACCGTCACTTCTCCAAATGTGTCATATATCCGATAGTTTAATATGATAGCGGAAACCAAATTATTACAACCGGTCTCCTGAGGTTCTTTAGTTATATATTGAGAAGCAGCCATTTTGTTCGTAGGATTATCAGGGTCTCCCATGATTGGCATTTTGGAAACCGTTGACAATAAAAAGAGGGTAGCCAACACCAAAAAAACGAGAACAATAAATTTTCTCATTCCACATCATCCTTAGAAATCCGAAAAACCGAAACTACAAAAAGAACTGAAATTATCCCCGATTCAATTACTACTTCCGCTAAAGCAAGCATAGGTGCCCCAAGTCGTTGCCACAGTAAGGCCATAATCAATCCGTAAGCAGAAAAAAGAACGACAGACGCAAGCATGTTTCTACTCATGACCACAAATACGGCCAAAACAATCAAACATAAAACTAATAAAACGTTGAGCACTGTCATACTTTGAAAATCTCCCTAAATAATTTCTCTTTCTCCATCATAATTTTTTCCTCACGATTTTCATGCCAAGGCACCAAATCCGTCCGTCGGGCTGCTCTTGCAATAGCATGCCCTATAACCAAACTCGAACTTAAAAGAAGCGCCGCAATAACTAAAAGTTTTAGCGCGTTAAAAGAAAACCCCTCATAAATTACAAGTCCCGTGAGCGTCAAGCCCGCTCCTAAAATGTCACATTTGGTAGCAGCATGAAGACGAGAATAGACATCGGGAAGCCTTACGATTCCAATAATACCCACCCACAAAAAAAAGACTCCGGTGCTTAAAAATAAAACTACCAAAGAGTTAACGGTTACTTCAAACATTTAAAATTTCCCCTTACTTTCAATATATCTTGCCATAACAACTATCGAGATAAAACTCAATAAAGCATAAGCCAAAGCTACATCAAGAAAACAATATTCATAGATATAGCTAATTAATATTAAAGCAACCAAGGTATTTGTACCGATAAGACTTACAGTTAAAACTCTGTCCAAAATATTGGGGCCCCTGAAAGCTCTATACAATGCGGTAAAAACCCCCAATAATAAAAGAATACTCATGCCAAGAAAAAAAGGAGTCATCTATTGAGCCTCCTCAAATATCCACTTAACTAAATTTTCCAATTTTCTTTCCATAAGCTCTTTAGCAAACTCATCCGCAATGCAATGGACATATATAACATCACCTTCAAAATCCACCGCTAATGTTCCCGGCCTCAAAGTAATAAAAGTTGCTAAAACAACTCTTGGCAATAACCCCGGGAGATCTGATTTGAATTTAACCACTGCGGGGCTGATAGGCATTTGTGGGTCCATAACCCTCTCTCCCACATCAGTATTCGCAAGAAAAATACCTTTCACAATTTGCACAGTACATATACAAAAACGCCATAATTTTCGAAAATTAAGATTTTCCATAGATGACCAATGCTTTTTAAGCAGTAAATAAGAAATATAAGAAACAATTAAGGCAACCAAAACCCCCAGAAGTAGATTCAAAAAAGCAATGTTGCCTGTTAAAATAATCCAAAAAATTAGGAGAGTTAATATTATTGTTTTATTATCAGCCCAATTCATACAAAAGTACCCCTTCTTAGAAAAAGCTACCATCAATAATATATTTAAGTATTAATTACTATTATCGGTTTAACTAAACGCTTGCTTTAGTAAATAATAAAAAAAGACCGGAAAAATCCGGTCTTTTTTTATAAAATATATTTAGAAAATCAAATTACTCTTCTTCTTTTTTGGCTTCTTTGGTTTCTTTTGCTTCCTCTTTGCTTTTCTCGTTAGTCTTTGCAGGTTCCTCATCTTTGCCTTCTGCCCCTTTTTTTAACTCTCTGATACCAGAGCCAATTGCCTTACCAATTTCGGGCAACTTTTTGGGGCCAAAAAGTAAAAGAACTATAGCTAAAATTATTATAAGTTCAGTTGGACCCAAACCAAATAATCCCGTACCTAATACCATCATTTACATCACTTTCCTCCATAATTAATTTACTAAACAATTAAAACATATACACGAAAAACAAGTTTATGTCAAAGAAAGGGCTCAGGCAAAACTATTGTTTTTTGACCATGAACTCCCTCTCAATATAATCTGCCAATTTTTCAATTTCTTTGAAACCAAACTGTGCCACTTTAACATCAACTTCATCGTCGCTTACAATTGCCACAAGTTCATCGTTTAAATTTAAAGGAGTTTTATGAACCGCCTCCCTAAATACTTCTATCTTTGGCTTATTTTGCTTCTTAAATCCCTCAGTAATTACAATATCAACATCACTTAGATAGCGAGTAGCTATCTCGTCCAAAGAGAGCTCGGCCTCCAGTTTTTTTATTACTGCTATCTTGCCGGCCGACGAAACAACTACGCTGTCAACTCCTGCTTGAGCATGCTTCCAAGAATCTTTACCCGGAACATCTATATCAAACCCGTGAACATCATGCTTAATAGTGGCAATTTTATAACCACGCTTTTTAATTTCGGGCACAAGTTTCTCAATTAAAGTAGTTTTTCCACTATTTGATTTGCCCACAATCGATATAATTGGCGGTTTTTTCAATATTTATAACCTCCAGCTATTGCAAATTAAGAAATAAATGTTAAAAACAGCCTTTAAAAGCAGCCCTTAAGTTCAGCCCCTAACTATTTGCCATAAGCCATCTGCTATCAGCTATCAGCCATTCTTATCCATCCCTATCCTTTTGGGATGGGTATAAACATACATCTTTCCGGCCCTAACATAACCTATTACAGAAACCCCAAATTTTTTTCCAACTTCAATTGAGATATCTGTCGGAGTAGAACGAGAAGCTGCAACCGGTATCCCCATCTTCACCAATTTGTTAAGCATCTCTGAAGAGATTCGCCCGGTTGTAAAAACCATTTTATCCTCAGCGGGAACATTATTCAGTAACATATATCCCAAAACTTTATCGATAGTATTATGACGCCCAATATCCTCTTGGATGGAAAAAATATCATTTTCACTACAGAGAGCTGAACAATGAACCCCTCCGGTTGAACGATGAATCTCCGTGGACCGCAAAAATTTTCCCATTAAACTGATAATCTTATTAGCAGAAAAACTTTTAGAGCAACCAACAACTTTCAAATTCCCCTCTTTTAAGGGATTCGAAAAAGTTATTCCTTTACCAAAACCAGACGTAAATATCTTATTTTTTGGTTTCCGTAAAACTGAATCAACTTCCACCCTTACTGTTCCACTCTTTTCATCAGACGATATTGCCTTTATGCCCTTTACCCCATTAATAAAACCCTCGCTGTAAAGAAAACCTACAGCTAATTCATTAAGGTTTTTGGGGGTCCCCATTAGTGTAACCAGATTTTCATCATTTAATATGATAGTGATAGGTTTCTCTTTGGGAGCTGACATAATTACTTTTGATAGATTTCCATCATATTTAATTACATTAAACTTAGTTGACATTTATTTCTCCAACTCAACATAAATTTCTTTTGCTCGCTCAAAATCCTCAAAAGTGTTTATATTGTAAAAAGAAAGAAGTCTTGAATCAAATTCGATAACCTTATCTTCTTTTATCTTCTTAACTTTAACATCTTTAAAAAAAGAAATTATTTTAAAATCTTGATTCCTCAACCTCTCTTCAATATATCCTACACAATTTTTAGAATATATGGCTTGAAGCGGCTCCGGCCCAGATTTTGATTCGGGAATAACCACATCAAAATCCTTCGCCTCCGCAATCAAATGTTTAGCAAGGTTTAGGTTGAGAAACGGGGTATCGCAAGAAACAATAAAATTGTGAAAATGATTTGATGCCTTAAGACCGGCCAGCATTCCACCTAACGGCCCTTGATGTGGAATTTCGTCCTGAGCAACCTCCACCCCGCTCATCTTATGAAGTTCAGGAGTATTTGAAACTAAAATAACTTCTTCACACAACAAATAAAGCTTGCCAACTAAATCTTCCAAAATTGTCTTAGCCCCAAGCTTTAAAAGACATTTATCCGTGCCCAATCTTGAACTTTTACCACCTGTAAGAATAATTCCGGCTATCTTTTCCATCTGTTGTTTAATTCATTTCAATAGGTGATTGTGTTATGGGAGAATAACCTTTCTTCTTGGCAACCGCGTCAAGATGAATAGTCGCCACATCTTCCACCCTTAAGATAACATCTCTTCCCAATTCTTTTTCGTTTGACAATTTTCCATATCTTTTGCACTTATCACAAAGCTCAACCTGGTGACCTTTATCGTCTTCCGGATAAAAAATTGAGAGCAATTTGTTATTAACATTACCGCAAAAAGCACAGCGGATTCGCTGTGTCCACCATTCAGTTTTGCAAACAGAGCAACTTTGAAGTTTTAATCCATCTTTTTTTCGCAGTTTCATTATATAAGGACGATTGCCGCATATTGGACAAAACTCTTTACCCCAATGATGATGATTAATCTTTGATCTTAACCCCAGAGAATATGCTTCATAAAAAGGACTGAGTGTATTGGTAATCATAAACAAAAGAACATCTTTATTGATATTTTTTTCTTTACATAAATTCTCAAAAAAAGAGTTGTCCCCCTCCTCAAATTTTTCAATAAGCACTCCGATATTCTTAGTTTTTAATTCATCAGCCTCCAAAATTTTATCTAGCGCAATGGGTTTTTGAAGACTTTTTTCTTTAACTATCTCAACTAATTTAGTAAGTAGCTCTCTAAACAACTCTGAAGAAATTTCTCCTCTTTTTGTTGATAAAAGGGGAGTCCCTCCTTTTAAAATTTTTGCTATTTCGTCCTCTGAAAAATCAAATCCGGAAACATCGATTTTATTAACATATTCAAGCTGTAATTCAAAAATCGACCCAAATAAATTAAGAATTCTCTCCAAAGTCGGAAATTTCTTTTTGTAAAAGTTTATTTCCTCTTCGATATCCTTTTTCGAAGGTATTTTTTGTTCTAATTTAAGAATTGCAAACACTCCTTTCAATACATAAAATTGAGTTTTTATCTTCTTTAACTTTTGCGATTATATCTCAAATTTTAAAGCTTGGCAAAAAAAACAGCCCCCCGAAACGGGGGGCTGTTTAGTCTTACTTTAACTCAACTTCTTAGTGAAGGGGAATTCCTCCGTAAAGAGCTATATATTTCCAGAGAAATACGCCTAGAAGTGCGAGTACAGATGATACAGCGCCCATGTTCTTGGCAGCGAAGCCCACAACTATCGGAGCAACAATGCCTATTGCAACAACACCGAGCCAGAAAGCGAGGGCATAGCTACCACTTATTAAGATGGCGCCAGCGTCTCCTGAGCTAAATGCGAAGATTAAAATCGCAATTGCTGCAATAATTAAAGCCATCGTGAGAGCTTTTGAGAGCGCTCCTTCGGCCTCTTCATCCTTCTCCGATGAAAGAGAGAGAATGAGTCTAATTAAGGCAATGCCGCTTACAACAGATACGGCAACCCAAGTAGCCGGAAGGAAGATACTCGTCCCCCAAAGAGACACAGCTTTGTCGGCAAGAATTACTCCGGAATATCCCATAACACCTACGCCAAGGATTATTCCGATAACCGACAAGACTTTCCTTAGTCCCTCTTTACCTTTAAGGAAGGGAAGTATTCCCTTATCTTCAGCTAAGAAGATAGCGGGAATCAACACCCCTGCCACAACGGTAAAGGGAATAAGAATCCAAACCCCCATATTCATCGATGAGAGTGGCTTTATTATCATGAAGTGCCAGAAGTAAATAACTCGAGTTAACGGAAGGTCAAGTAGCAAAAATATCATCGTTACCGCAACCAAGGGAAGCACACAGAAGGAGCCAATTTTGGCAAGTCTTCTGTATTTACCCTTGCTGAAGAAGTCGGCCAGAGCGCCAACAAAGAAACAGGCTCCCGCCATACCTCCTAGAAACATTTCGACTACAAGCATCCAATTCCAGTGATGCATTTACTTACCCCCCTTTCCTTCGGCTTCCGCGGCTTTAAATACCATCCAAAACGGAACGATGGTAAGTATGCCCGCGGTGATGAGGCCGGTTAGCCACTTGGTAACCATATCAGCCGTAGATACTTTTGGATCTGCCGGCAGACCGTAAACTTCCGGATCATCAGTTAGAACGTAAATTACACCCGTTCCACCAACGCCAGCAGGATTATAGACCTGAGCTTTAACTTCGCCGCGTTCTTGAAGAAGCGCTACGCGGGTATTGGCAACATCAAGCATTTCTTCTTTGTCTCCGAATTGAAGAGCATCCGGAGGACAAGTTGTAACACATGCCGGCTCAAGGCCATTTTGAACTCTGTCGATACAGCCGCGACATTTAAACATGGTGCCCGCAATTCTCTTTCCGGGTACCTCATTCCCATGTTCCATCCATTCTTTTTCTGACTCGGAAATTTCCTCTCTAAACTTAGGAACTCCCCCCCAGAATGGACAGGCATAGTGACAATTCTTGCAACCTATGCAGACGTCATTGTCGATTAAGACAAAACCCGTTTCTTCATCTTTCTTGATAGCTCCTGCAGCACAAACGTTTGCACAACTGGGTTCTCCACAGTGCATACATCTTTGGCTGATAAAGTGCCATCTGAAACGATCCGGGTCGTCCTTCTCGATGAAGTCAATCAGGTTCCAGGTAGTTCCGTCGAGAGTCAAAGCATTGTAATAAGTTCCCATCGTCTTGTTCTCGGCTGCTGACAATACATTCCACTGCTTACAAGCAACATAACAAGCTCGACATGCGGTGCACTTTGATGCATCGTAAAGTATCGCTTTTGCCATCTTACTTCACCTTCCTTATATCCACGAGGAACGCTTTATACTCAGGAATCATTGTGTTGGCATCGCCCACATGTGGAGTAAGTTGGTTAGCGGAATAGTTCATTGTCGGACACGCACCACCGGTACAAAGTCCGGCGTAACCGTAACACCAGGGAAGACCGGCAAAATGAACCGTCTTACCATTGATGTCCATTGGTTTTACACGCCCGGTAACTATGGCTACCGCTTGCACAACTCCTCGAACATTAAACACCTCGACTGTTTCTCCGGGCTCAATACCCTTCTCATTAGCAAGTTCCTTGCTGATTTCCACGAACATCTCAGGCATTAAGTCTACCAACCACGGTTGGTTTCTGGTCATAATACCGGTCTGCCAATGCTCAGTAACTCTGTAAGTGGAAGCAACAATTGGATATTCGTCAGCCGTTCCAATCTTGGTATCCGGATTAATTTCATGCCAGAGCTTGACGCATGGGTTACTTTGCTGACCGGACATGATGTTGTCAACGGGGCTTTCAATCGGCTCGTAGTGCTCAGGTAATGGGCCTTCGGTACACGGAGCAAATAGTTTGAAAACTCCCTCGTTTAACATGATGGCCGGCAAATCTCCACCAAGAGCACTCGGTGCTTTGGTTCCACCGAAGTCGGGAACGTCGTTACCCGTCCACATGCCAGGTTCGCCCGTTTTTGGATCAACCTTATTCGGGTCCCACCAAATCTCGGGAATTTCCGGATTCCACGGTTTTCCGTTGAGGTCGCAGGAAGCACGATTGTACACGATTCTTCTGTTGACCGGCCAAGCAAACGCCCACTCGAGGTTATTTCCGATACCCTCAGCCTCCGGGATTCTTCTCTTCATGAGATTTTCACCATCGGGAGTAAACGTACCGGAGAAGAGCCAGTTACCGCAGGCTGTTGACCCGTCTTTTTGAAGAGCAACGAAGTTTTTGTCGACAAGTTTATTCCTATTTGGCCATTCGTAACCGTGACAGGCCTTGGCCACTTCCTCAACATCAGGATCCCCGTTAGGCCCGGAGTAATCCCAGTTGACGTTGGTAATAATTTCAGCGCCAGCACCGCCTTCGGCTGCATAGAGTTTCTTGAGCTCTTTGACAACTAAGTCAACGATTTCAAGGTCTGTCTTGCAGTCGCCAAGCGGTTCGCAACCTTTCCAACGCCACTGAATCCAACGACCGGAATTACTGATGGAACCTTCTTTTTCGCAAGAGTCAGCTGCCGGAAGTCTCCAAACCTCGGTCTGAATTTCTTCAGTATTACATCCCGGGCGTTTCCAAAAGCTGTTTGTCTCGGTTTCCCAGAGGTTTAAATCAACCAGCCATTCGAGGTTGTCCATAGCAGCAGTTTCAATGTTGGAATTGGGGCCACCGATAGCCGGATTTTGACCCAAAACTATCATGCCTTTAATTTCTCCGGCATACATCGCTTCAAATAAAGCTATGTGGGAATACCCTCCACCTTGGAAGCCTTTTCCAATCTTTGGCAAATAGTCGAAGCGAAAATCATTATCGGCAGTTGCCGCGTCTCCCCACCATTCCTTGAGAAGAGATACGAGATACTTCTCGCCATTTCTCCACCAGGAAGTTGACCCGGGAAGAACATTTTGGGTAGCTTTGCCGACTGTGTATCCGTCTGCATAATCTCTAAAAGTCTCTCCCGCCTTCGGAATCGCTAGATAAGCTGGGAGTATGTGGAACAAGAGAGCGTGGTCAGTTGAACCTTGAACATTCGGTTCTCCCCTTAGAGCGTTAACGCCGCCGCCAGGCCTTCCCATGTTACCTAAAAGTAACTGAAGCATAGAAAAGGAGCGAATATTTTCCACTCCGACTGTATGCTGAGTCCAACCCATAGCGTAGCAGATAGTCCCCGCTTTCTCAGGAGCACTCGTCTTTGAATACTCCTCGCAGATTTCCAAGAACTTATCCTTTGGAGTCCCGCAGATTTTCTCAACCATCTCGGGAGTATAGCGAGCAACATGTTTCTTGAGAAGTTGCCATACGCAATTTGGATCAGACATGCTCATATCCCTTTTTGGAGAATGGAGGACCCCACCCGGGGCTTTTTCGTCCGGGATATCCTCTAATTGATAGCCCCAAGATGCCGTATCGTATTTTCTTGCCGTAGCATCATATCCGCTAAAGAGGCCGTTTAAATCTCCCGGCAACTTAAACTCGGGATTAATCAATAAAGTAGCATTGGTGTAATACTTCACATAATCCTCATGATACTTCTTGTTTTGGATTACGTAGTTGATCATAGCCATGATAAAGGCAATATCCGTACCTGAACGAATGGGCGCGTAAATATCAGCCTTTGCGGCAGAGCGGGTAAACCTCGGATCTACACAAATTAATTTGGCTCCCCTCTCCTCCATGGCCTTGGTTATCCACTTGAAAGCCATTGGATGATTTTCTGCGGCATTGCCGCCCATAATAACGATACAATCACTGTTCTTCAAATCAACCCAGTGATTAGTCATACAACCTCTACCAAACGTCGGTCCCAAAGCTGCGACCGTGGCAGAGTGTCATATACGTGCTTGATGCTCAACATAAACAAGTCCGAGAGTCCTCATCATTTTTATCCAAAGATAACACTCTTCGTTGTTTACAGCTGCGCCACCCAAAGCTGCGATAGCTTCAACGCGGTTAACGAGATTTCCGTCCGCGTCTTTCTCCATGAAATACTTATCCCTGGTATCTTTTATTTTGCGAGCAATGTCGGGAATAGCATCTTCCCAGGTTCTTTCCTCCCAGTCACAGCCACCAGGTCCACGATAAAGCACTTTTTTGTTTCGTTTGCCAGCTACATCAGCTGCTATTTGAAATATCGAAGAACCCTTGGAACACAAGCTACCAAGATTTGTAGGATGGTCAGGATCACCATCTACGGCAATTGGATGACCGTGCTCATCTGAGTAAATAACAGCACCACAACCACAGGAACAGAAAGGACAAATGGTATAAGCTATATTAGCGCCAGCCGTCCTGAGCTCTTCCGCCTCAGCCGCAACCGCTGCCATATCATAACCAAACTCCATAAGAGCAGTTGTCGCTACTGACGCGCCTGTAAGTTTTAAAAAACTTCTTCGTGTGAGCTTCACGTTTATGGCTCACTCCTTTCTAAAATAGTTTATGACTTGCATGAAACCAACTAACTTTCGGAACCCCCTGTAATGGATTAAAACAAAATAATTACTAACCCAAAATAATTTGGATTAATTTTGCAAGTCTAATTGATATCATTAGGGTTTCCGATTCTTTCCTCTTCTCTTCTGGCCTCACCCCCTTCTCTTTGATTTTTTACTCAAGCTTATCTATTTAATTAACCATGCTAACCTTGAGTAAAAAAGATATGTATATTACAAATTAAAATAAAAAAAGGAAACCCATGACAAATATGCCAAGGATCTCCTTTGCAAATACGGCAGGTATAAAAATTGCTTCTTATACCTTATCGCTCACAATCTCCTCGAGGGAGAAAGTAAGTCGGAGATTCTTTCAAAAAAATTCTCCACTTAGCCAAATTAAATTGTAAAATAATCCAGTTATTAACTATTAACAATAATACGCTATATTATATTCCAAAAAAATGCAACAAAGAAAATCATAAAATTTATTTTTAAAAACAATTAATTATATTTATCAAAACTAAGTTTCTTTATTGCCTGCTCCTGACAGATAGTAGAGAGTATATAATAACTCTTTGACGGGATTAGTATTGTGAACTTTAACCGCATCGGGAACCGTAACTATAACCGGAGTATAATTGAGAACAATTTTTACTCCCGCTTCTACTAATAAGTTAGCGATATTTTGGGCCTCCGCAGCAGGAACCGCGATAACCCCAATAGTTATATTTTTTTCTTTAATTATTTTTTTTAAACTTTTAATGTCACTGACTTCAAGTTTACCGATTTTTTTCCCGGTTTTGGTTGCATCATTATCAAATACAGCAGATACAGAAAAACCGTGTATCGCAAACCCATCATAACCCACAATTGCCGAACCTAAATTGCCGGCTCCAACAACGGCAATTCTATGATGTTCGTCGGACCCTAATATATGCTTAATTTTTAAGATAAGAATATCTGTGTTGTAGCCTACCCCTTTCTTCCCAAAAGTGCCAAAACGAGCTAAATCACGTCGTATTTCGGCAGGATTTATTTCTGTAAACTCTCCGAGTCTTTTTGAGGAAACGGTAACGCAACCATCTTGTTTGAGCTCCATTAAACAGTTTAAATACACAGGCAATCTTTCTATTACTCCTTCAGGAATCTTTTTGCTCATCCATCCTCACTCCGATGTTTATCTGTACTTAAAATTTATTTTATTTTAACACTCGTCTGTTAAAATTACTGCTCTTTTAATGTTATGAGCGAAAGACAAATATTACTATAAAAAGATTTGACATTTGTGTTATTCTTTTATTAGATTAGGCGATTTTGGAAAAATTTCAGCATAAAAAAACATTTTTTTAAACGCTCGCGGACAAAGTCACAACAACATACTAAAAAATTTTCTTCAAACATTTTATCAACCATCTAAATAATTTTTTTAAAATGCAATCATAAAGAGATTAGGGGGGTGATTAAAATGCGTAAGCTTGTTTTTTTGATTGCAATACCCATCATCTTAACCATCGCTATCAGCACAATATCCTGCGGCCCACCCGCCAAAGAACCTTCCGAAAGACCAACCGTCATCGAGTTTTTCAGTGAGACCTGACCAATCTGCGGCGAGCAGAAGCCCATCGTTGATGAGCTAGAGAAAAAATATGAAAAAAGCATAAACTTAACGAGGATTGAGCTTAAATCCTCCGATTGGAGAACAGAGTCAGAAAAGTACAATATAACGTCGGTACCTGCCTTTGTCTTTCTTACTCCTGAAGGGAAACTCGTTGAAAAAATTGAAGGCCTGCAAGAAAAAGGAACACTCGAGAAAAAAATAAAAGATCTTTTGTAACCCATGAGGTGATAACGGTGAGAAAGATAATTTATCGCTCAATTACCTTGCTTATAATCTTAATCGTAATTTTTAGTATTGCCTCTTGTGCCAAAAAACAAGAAGAGAAATTTGAGCCGGGGGAAATTATGTCAAATACCCCTGTTAAAAGCAAAGGCTTTACGGAGCCCGAAGGATGTACTTGACACGCCCAAAATTACGAGCACTGGACGGGCTCGATGCTTAGCCGGGCATATGAGGATGAACTGTTTAGAAAACTCTATCTTCTCGGAAGCAAAGAAACAGAAGGATTGACGGATGAGTTTTGCATGCGGTGTCACTCCCCCATTGGAGTTTACCTCAAAGAAATCCCGCCCGCCGACGGCTCAAAATTAAGCGAGGTAGCAAAAAGAGGCGTATCTTGTGATTTCTGTCATACAGTCTCCGGTTATGAAAAGATTGGAAATGGCAATTACGAGCTTTCACCCGGCATAGTAAAGCTGGGCCCTTTCGAAGAGTCAAAATCCCCCGGCCATGAAACTGCATATTCGGAGTTACACACAAAGTCAGAGTTCTGCGGGATATGTCATAACCTGTATCACCCGACAAATAACATACCTTTAGAATTAACTTATACCGAGTGGAAAGAAGGACCATACGCCGAAAAAGGTGTCCAGTGTCAGGATTGTCATATGAGGCAGAGCCCAGGCATCCCGGCTACTGGAACAACTGAGAGACCCGACTATCCGGGTATAGCCGGCGCGGGAGGAGGAAAGAGGCCCCATCTTTACACGCACTACTTTATAGGAGGTAATACAATTTCTCAGATACAGACCGATGATGGATATACGCAGATGGCAATAGAACGTTTACAAGCAGCTGCGACTCTCGAAATAACCCCTCCCACAAATGTAATAGCGGGCACGGAAAATACTGTCAAAGTCAAAATTACAAATGCCGGAGCCGGTCATTATCTTCCAACCGGCCTTACCGAACTCAGGCAGATGTGGTTATACGTGAAAGTAACCGACGACTCCGGAAAGGTAATATATGAATCGGGAACTCTGAACAATGAGGGAAATATAGATAAGACATCCACCATATACCACTCGGTTTTTGCGGACAAGGATGGTAATCCAACCGAAAAGGTGTGGGAGATAGAGAGTCCTATTTCAGATAATCGCATCCCACCCAAAGAATCGGTCACCGAAGAGCACTCATTTGCCATTCCCGCCGGAGCCAACTTGCTCCTTAATGTCGAAGCCACTTTAAAATACCGTTCCGCTCCACAGCATTTGGTCGATGAGCTATTTGGAGAAGGCAAAATAACCCCTTTAATAGTCGACATGGTGACGGAAAAGAGCCAAATTAAATAGAAAATCCATCTTGCTAAAGATTCACTAAAGATAAGGGGATAAGGAGAGCCGTGAACAAAGCCTTTATAAAACTTGCGGTCATTTTAACATTATGCTTTATAACAATAATTGCTTTAAGCTCCTGTACTTCGGCACCAAAAGAACCCGTTGGCGAGCCCTCCGACAAACCCTTAGTGATAATGATTTCCTCTCCCACGTGACCAACGTGCAAAGAGATGGAGCCCATCGTCGATGAGCTAAGTAAGAAATACCAAGATGACATCGATTTTAAAATAATGGACATAAACAGTGAGGGAACTTCAAAATATGGGGTTTCATATGTTCCCACGTTTATTTTTCAGAAGACAGACGGCGAAATAAAAGATAAAATAGTTGGCTCAACTGGAAGAGAAGCTCTTGAAAACAAGATAATTGAGTTGAAGAAGGATTAATTACATGCCCAACTCGGTTTTAACCTTAATAAGACGAATTATATCGGTTCGGGTTACAATCCCAACCAATTTCTTTTTCTTGTCAATTACCAATAAATGCCCCACTTCTTCTTTAACCATTTGCATCAAAGCATGAACGGCATCATTGCCGGGACTTATCGTAAAAGGTTTCTTCGAGAACTGTAAAATCTCGCTAACCTTTGTGAAAGGCCACTTTTCGCGAGGAATTTCTTTCACGTCGTGAATGGTAATAACTCCAAAGAACTTATCGTCCTCAACAACCGGAAAACGCCCGAATCTATGTTTGAGAAAATAGTCGTTCACTATTTCGTCAAGAGTAAGTGAGGGAACAACAGTTAAAACATTTCCCGTCATTATTTCCGATACTCTTACCCCCGAAAGAGCTTTTTGAAGAACAATCTGTCGATAACCCCCTTGAGCAGCTTGATTTAAAAACCAGCCAATCAAAATAAACCAAATTCCTCCAATTATGCCTTGTATAACCGACAAGAAACCCACAAGAATCAATAAGTAAGCAAAACCTTGTCCGGCAAGAGAAGCTATCTTTGTCGCCGGCTTTATATCTTTTAAAAAAAACCAGAGAATTGCCCTAAAAATACGTCCCCCGTCAAGAGGGAAACCCGGCACAAGATTAAAAATCGCCAACATAAGATTTATTAAGGCAAGGTAAGATAGGGGAACGGTAACAGGAAGGCCGAAGTTAAAAAATCCGGCCAGCAGGAAAAGACCATAAAAAATCCCCGATAAAAAAAGGCTCGCGAGAGGCCCCGCAATGGCCATCTTTAATTCTATCGCCGGTGTTGGAGGCTCTTTAGTCATCTCCGCCACCCCGCCAAAGATAAACAAGGTAATTTTTCTTATTGGAATACTGTTTAACCTGGCAATATAAGAATGACAAAGTTCGTGAAATAAAAGTGAGGAAAAAAATAAAAGAGTAGTTACCACACTAACTAATATGCTCATTGGATAAGGGGAAATCTCCACATTAAAAATGAGACTGAATTGAAATAGTATAATTAAAAAAATGATAAACCAAGTGTAGTTTATCTCTATATCAAACCCTAGTATTTTACCAATCTTGATTGATGGAAGAGAAAACATCTTTTCCCCTTTATCCGAGTCTCAAAAAACTATAACACATTCTAATTAAATTGTAATTTAGCAAAAGTCTTCAATTAAGAAGAGCATAGATATAAAAAGATACATCCCTAACTATAAAATATTAACAATCATTAATTTTCTCTCTTTACCGGGATGCCAGCACCAAACTTCAACCCGAGCCACATTCTTTGCCTTACCATATTTAACAGTAAGATGTGCTGCCATTTCCACCGCTTTTTCACTTGCTTTTCCTCTTAGAATAGTCTTTGGGCCAGGATAGTCTCTAACTTGAAAAAAGAGGTCATCATCTTTTGCCAACTCAATTAACTTATTATTTTCGTCCTGATTTCGAGAAACAATAATTAGGGCTTCTTTAGTTGGAAAATGGCGGCCGTACTTCAATAACTCCAGGTCATTTACATCAGGTTTCAAATTTAGTTCAAGCAAATCCCTTAAACGATTAGAAAAAGAGCCATCTGTTAAAAGACATCCGCCTGCCGGAGTGGGAAAGTTTTGCAAATTATACTTTTTTGCCAGTTCAAGCTGAACTTTTCGGGAACGGCCACTAATGGAGAGCAACTTTTCTCTATCAACCCAACCCTTCTCTTCCGGTATGGTCGGAGAAAGTAACCTGGCTGAAAGCGGGCGAAGGACGTAACCATCGTAACCGGATTCTTTATCGACAACCCTTAAAGCGGCCTTATTTTGCGACATTGGGCGCTCTCCGAGAACTTCCCCTGAAATAATAAAAGAGGCTCCCTTTTTACGCATAAAATCCCCTGCTTTTTTAGCCATAAGAACATGGCAATCGATGCAAGGATTCATATTTTTTCCATGTCCGTGTTTTGGATTTTTCACAATTTTAAGATGTTCATCAGTAATATCCTGAACAGTTAAAGGGAGACTTATTTTTTTGGCCATTACTTCCGCGTCTTTAGAGCCAAAAAAAGGAGTTGTAAAAGTAATCCCTACCACTTTTATCCCCTGCTCTTGTATTAACCTAACGGCCAAAATGCTGTCCAGGCCACCCGAAAAAAGTGCAACTACCTTCAAATTAGTCTCCAGTCTCCAGCTTACAGTCACCAGCAATTAAAAATCACAAAACCGAAAAATAAAAAAGCGTTTTAATAAAAATTTATAATTTAAAATTTGCAATTTTCATTTCCCCACTCTCTTAACCACACTCACAACCCCATACTTTTTTGGTTTCGCTGAAAGCTGATGGCTGGAGGCTGGGAGCTGAACTTCACCCTTTACCCTAATTTTCGGTTTCTACTTCAATTCCTTCCCTTAAAAAAAGAGCGGCTGTTACTCCATTGCCTTCTTTAAGTCCACCATTAAAATTACCATCATATATTTTGCCACATCCGCAGGACGGACTCCTCGATTTTAAAATAGCTTTCTTTGCATTTACAAGTTTTGCTAATTTCAAGGACTCCTGTGCCCCTTTTATAAATTGAGGGGTTACTTCAAAATAATCTCTCGCGATCACTCTCGCTTTGCCGTCTAAAACATCTTCGCCGGAACCGCCCACTATTTCAATAAACTTGCGGGGCGTGGGCAATCCTCCTAACTGCTCAGGACAAATTGGGATTGCTTTACCGGTTTTCACTAATCGCGCTACCCTCTCGCTCGTTTTACATTTTCCCTCATAATTACATTCCAATCCGGCAAGACACGCGCTTACAACATACTCGATTCCCATTTACTCACTCACCTATTAAAACTCGGCCAACTCTCAATTAATTTTATCTAAGTCAAATAATACAACATTAAAGTTCATTCGTTAAATTGACGATATACGATATAATATAAATAATATTCCACTTTTAATAGGAGGCAAGTTTGAAAAGAACAGATTCTGCAACCTTAAAATCTTGGATTGAACTAAACCAACTAGTAAAAGAGAAAAAAAATCTGGAGATATTGCTCCACGATAAAGTTACCGGCCTTCCAACTATCCCCCTTCTTTTTAATGACATCGAAAAAATATTGAAAAAACATAATCAAATTGGCCTCCTCTGCATAGACATTGTTAAATACAGCAAAATTGAAGAAATTTATGGATATAAAGCGTTCGATGAAGTTATAAAAATGGTAGCAGAAACATTAAAGTCCCTCCTTGGAGAAACTCTTAGGGAAGCGGATATAGTCTCCCAACTTATGATAAGCGGGAACACCTTTACCGTTCTGCTTTCTCCGCCCCGCAAAAAAACTGAACTTACAAAAGAAGATCTCACAAAAATTAAAAAAAGAGTAAGCTTAAAAATAACCGAAACCATTCGCAACTCCCTTGATTACGCGTTGTTTAAAAAATTTGGCTGCTATGTCGGGTGCGCAATTTTAAATTATAATAAAAACATTCGACTCGAGCGCCAACTTTACACTACTTTGGAAGAAGCGCTTAAAGATTCAGCAACGACACAACAAAAAGATATTAAAAGAAGAATGACAAAGTTAAAAAAGATAATCGAAAATGAGGAAATTTATAGTCTATTTCAACCAATAGTAAAGCTTCCTGAATACAAAATCATCGGTTACGAAGCTTTAAGTAGAGGGCCCGGCGGAGAATTTGAAAGACCTGATAAATTATTTACGATAGCTTGTGCAAGCGAACTGGTTATCGAGCTTGAGAGACTCTGTAGAAAAAAGGCTTTAAGCGCGGCCAGCAATATAAACCCAAAACACCTGCTTTTTTTAAATGTTGAACCCGACTCTGTAAATGATCCTGAACTAAGACAAATAGCAGCCTCCCACCTCTTAATGGATTCATCTTTAAATTCCAACCACATTGTTTTAGAAGTTACAGAACGCGCGGCCATAGAAAACTTTTCAGTTTTTAAAAACGCTCTCGAATACTTCCGAGCCTTGGGTTTTAAAATAGCAATTGATGATGGAGGAGCAGGTTACGCAACCCTTGAATCAATGGTTGAACTAAAACCCGACTTTATAAAAATCGACATGTCTCTGATTAGAAACATCGATACAGATAGTGTAAAACAACAGTTGGTAAAAGCACTGATTAACTTCGGAAAAGAAACCAATATAAAAATGATAGCTGAAGGCATAGAAACCAAAGCGGAATTAAAAACCTTGTTAGAACTGGATATTCATTTAGGCCAAGGTTATGTTTTTGCATATCCCAGTGAACCATTTCCAAAAATTAGAAAACAAAAGCTTACTCAATCCACTTAAGTCCGTTAATCCCTTTTATCTTTAAAACTTTTTTTATTACATCTTCTTTATGCACGGTATGGGGCAAATCCAAAGCCATTCTGGTAGTGCACATCTTTAACTCTTCGTCACATTTTAAATCAACACGCTTTATGCCTACATGTAAAGAACCCAGAGAAGATGCAACTTCACCAAGCTTCCCGGGACGGTCTTCCAAAATAAACTCCAAATTACAATAACCTCCCAAAAGACTCATCTCGAGGGTTTTAAAAAAAGTGAGGATTAATAAGGTTAAAGTGGTTCCAACCAAGGCCGGAACATAAAGACCAATCCCAACAACAAAACCTATTGCCGCCATAATCCAAATGCTAGCCGCAGTAGTTAAACCCTTTACTATCCCACCTTGACTTATAATCGCGCCGGCACCCAAAAACCCTATACCCGTAATTGCCCCGGCAGCTATCCGAGACGGGTCGGCATTGCCCATATTAAAAAACGGATAATACGATACAAGCATCAGGAGCGCCGAACCCATACAGACTAAGGCATGAGTTCTAAAACCCGCCGGTTTTTCAGACCTTTCTCGTTGATATCCAATAATTCCTCCCAAAAAAGCCGCTAAAACTAGTCTAACTAAGATTGTTTCCCAGCCAATCATAGATATCACTCTCCCCAATCACGCTTTAAACATTTTTTATAAATAATACACTAAATGACATAATACTTCTTCTGCTCAATTTCCTTCAACTCAAACAAAAATCAAATTAAATTGTCTCTAATTTCTTTTAATTGCCATCCAAATCAATTATTCTTATAACTAAAACTAACCACAACGTACAAAATATAAGAAGCTTATTTGCTCTTTAGGAATTGTACAAAAATTAAAGATAAATCTGCCAAACAACAAACTGATTATATGGTGGGGGCCAATGATTTCCATAGACAAACATTTAGAAAACAAACTTAAAGAAAGCGCAAAATTCATAAAAAAAATTCTAACTGAAGCCCCTTCGTACATTAAGTTTGAGTTAAAAGATGAGGGCAATGAGCCCCTTTCGATAGACAAAAACATAGATGAAAAATCTTTCGAGTCTATTTCAAAAAATTTAAGTTTTAAAAAGAAGATAGCGGCAATTGACGGCGGCTCGGTAAAAATTGCCAATGGGCACTCTTTTAACGTGGGGGCATATAGGTACGGATACGTTCTCTTTAGTTCAAATAATTTAATTAAAGAAGAGATATGTTCCCCAATTATTGAAACACTTTCCGCCACAAACGCGGGCAAAAAATTTTCAAAACTTTATCTGGAAATAGCCCAAGAAATTCCAGAAGAACTTCCCAAATGGAACAAAACACTCGATTGCCTAAGAGAGTTGAAAGAATGGACTATTGCGGAAAAACTTCTCAATGAACTCGATGACGGAGACCTTCTTTTAATTGATGGCTCTCTGCGCTCAAGCAAATCGCTCCCAGGCGCTTTAATTGAAAGAATTTGCAAAAAAGCAGCTGAGAAAAAAATTAACTTGGTTGGCATAACAAAAAGAAGCACATTTAGTTGGGGCAAACACTCCCCTCTTTTACCAATGATTTATCAGATAGGAGAAAGAGCTTACCCCAAAAAAAGCTGGTTTTGCCCCTTAAGTAATTTTAAAGAAAATACCATTGCAACCCGCTGGTTTGGTAATATTTATGCGGCAAAATTCTCCCCAACTTCAAAATTCGTCTTTAGAGTCGATATAAACCGGTTTGATTCAACAAATCCTAAAAAAATTATGGACAAGCTGGCTGCCATAAGCGATGACCCGGTTTACATGGGATATCCTTACCCATTAGCAGCCATTCATAACCGCGTAAGGATAGAACCGCATGAGAAAGAGGACTTATACTATCATTTACAAGGTCTTACCTTAAAAGAAGGCGTCAAAATGGAGGAGTGGGAAGCTCTATTTTCAGACTTTCATGATTTACTCGATATAAATTAACATAGAGACATAGTGATATAGTAGAAAGCAAATGACTGATGAAAAAAAGGGTAAGGGGGTAGAGAAGTTCAGCCCCCAGCCGTCAGCCTCCAGCTTTCAACAAGACAAAAATGAACAGAGAAATTATAGTGGAGAGTGTTAGAGCATGAGGTATGGAAAAACAAATTATTAAAAAAGTCATTGCGAACGAAATGAAGCAGTCTCATAAGTAGCAGGATAACAAAGCCGAATTACGAACAATAAACAACAAACTAGAACTGGCAATTAAGGAGAGGGCATGTATAAAGGCAGAATAACCGGAAAAAGCGTTCTGGAGATAGAATTTAGGGCATATTATTCAGAAAATTTATCCTTGGGCGATATCTTAATTGCCGAAGATATAGAAGATAAAACCAAGTATCTTTTAAGAATAGTTGATATAAAATACGGAGTCGAAGCAAGTGACCCCGATTGGCCAAATCGAACAGCCGGAAACATGATGCTTATGGATTCCATGAAACGGCCGTTCGAGCTTCACGACAAAGAACGCAGACTATATAAGATAGGCCAGTGTGTCCCTCTCGGTTGCATAAAAAAAGGGTCTTTTCGAAAAGCAAAAAGTCTCCCTTCACACTTTTCGATGGTTTCCGCACCAAGCACAAGAGATTTTGAGTTCTTAAAGAAGTTTATGGGCGATATCGAAATTGGAAATTTGAGAAGCGGCGAAAGTGTGCTCGATTTCAACATCGGAATAAACGGAAGTTTATTCCCATATCACGTAGGAGTGTTTGCCACAACTGGCATGGGCAAAAGCAATCTCATGAAAGTTTTGGCGGGTTCAACCCTAATCTCTAAAAAATATGGGATGCTGATATTTGATCCTCACGGAGAATATTACGATGGAGGCGGGGACCGTGAACGAAAAGGCCTTATGGATGCCCCTTTTGCTCAGGAACGATTGCGCGTTTATAGCACCCGGTCTCTTTCGGGCCCTTATAATCAATTAAAGATAAGCGCTCAAGAGATACAAATCGATGACCTCCAACAAATATACAACTTTTCAGGCCCCCAAATAGAGGCCTTATATTCAATAACCTACCATTATAAGAAGAATTGGCTTCTTGCTTTGGCAAGCGAAGAACCGGAGACTATTCTCGACAACATAGGCGGTAATGCTTTTCATATTGGCACCATCTCGGTTTTAAAGAGACGAGCCGAACATATAGCAAGACTTCCTTTTGTTCACGGAGACCAGACTGTTTCCATTACCAAAAATATCATTTCCGACTTAAGAAATGGTTATCTGGTCCTTGTAGACACTTCCAACATGCGACAGGATGAAGAACTTCTAACGAGCGCCATCATAGCGAGAGCAGTTTTTGAAACAAATAAAGAAGCGTACCAAAAACCAAGTCAATTTAAAAAGGTTCCTCCTACCCTAATAGTACTTGAGGAAGCACAGCGAGTTTTAGGTAAGGGAAGTGAAAGAAATTTGGGAGTATTTGCTCAGATAGCCAGAGAAGGAAGAAAATTTAAGACGGGATTATGCGCTATCACCCAGCAACCAAAACTCATAGACGAAGAGCTTCTTTCTCAATTTAACACTTTATTTATTTTAGGTCTCGCAGACGAAAGAGACAGATCAATCCTGAGAAATTCAGCTAAACATGATATCTCTGCCCTTGGCAACGAAATACAAACATTGATGGCTGGCGAGGCCTTAATAACGGCTCCTGAAAATCCCTTTGCTTTACCCGCAAAGATATTTTTGTATGAAGATTGGATTAA
>NZ_JAUSCH010000139.1 GCF_030651595.1 Candidatus Oleimmundimicrobium sp.
AAAAGTTTGTTGGGACAAAAGAATTTGCTGAGATAATGGGGTGGAGTTCAAATAAAGTAGCTTCATATCTTAGTATGGTAAAAAAGGGAACGCTAAAAGCGGACTTTCCCGTGCCGGTCCAACGGTTGGCTTGCGGAGCTATTTGGAAGCGGAAAGATGTTTTGGAGTATAAAGAAAATCGGAGAAAAAAGGAGGATGAAAGAGATTGACTAGGATAATTGCAATATCGAATCAAAAAGGTGGAGTTGGTAAAACAAGCACGACTTTAAATTTAGGAGCCTGCCTTGCGGAGAGGGGTAAGAAGGTATTAATGCTTGACCTTGATCCTCAAGCACACTTATCTATAAAAGAGGATATTTGGCTTGAGGGTATTGACGGGCTTTCTTTTATAAAAGGAGAAAAAGAGTTAAAGAGTAACGGCAGAGATTTTAACTTAATCCATTCGGATTTAAGTTTAAGTAGTTTTGAAAGTGAGTTTTCAAACAAGTTGGGACGAGACCAGTATTTACAAAGAGCTATTAGAAAAAGCGAGGAAGAAATATCTAAGTACGATTTTGTTTTGATTGATACACCGCCAAACTTAGGAGTATTAACAACAAATGCGCTTACGGCTTGTAATGAGGTTGTTATACCGGTTCAAACTCTTGAATTTGCGAAGCAGGGTTTAGAGATATTTTTGGCTATGTTTAAATCAGTTGAAGAAATACTTAACCCAAATATTAAGAGTTGGAATGTTTTATGCACGATGGTTGATTTTAGAAGGAAGCAAGATAAAGAAATACTTGAAGAGTTAAAAAATGAGCATAAAGGGCATATTTTTAACACGTTTATAAGGACTAATTCAAAAGTAGCGGAATCACCGAGGGCACAGACGGACGTTTTAAGTTATGCGAAAAACAGAGCGCAAGATTATATCAATCTTGCGGGGGAGGTTTTAAAAAATGACAAGAACTAAAAATGAGGAACGTCAGGCACAGGCAAGAGAAATAATTAAATTAATCCATGACACACCTAAAAACGAGTTGGTGTATCTTGAAATTATTAACGTTAAACCTAACCCAAATCAGGTAAGGAAAGAATTTAAAGAAGGCGGGATTAGAGAGCTTGCAAACTCTATTAAAGAGCGTGGAGTTATTGAGCCGTTAATTGTAAGAGAGCTTAAAGAGGGAGAGAAAATCAAAGAGGGAGAATACGAAATAGTTGCGGGGGAAAGGCGTTGGCACGCCGCACAGGTGGCAGAACTAAAAGAGATACCTTGTATTATTAGAGACCTTAATGATGATGAGGTTGTGGTTGAAGGTTTAATTGAGAATTTACAGCGAGAAGATTTAACGGCAATTGAGATTGCGAAAGGGATTAAGGAGGTCAAGCAGCGGTGCCCCGGGGCACCTTTAGAAGAAATTGGGAAGAAATTGGGTTTTAGTAAGACAAGGGTTATCCGTTATTTAAACATTCTTAGGTTGCCCGAAGAAATATTTAATGACTTTGGGCAAGCCGCGCTAAACGAAAAGCACGGGCGGGCGTTGAATATGCTTAAGGGTAACAAGAAAGTCCAAAAGGATTTGTTTGATGAAATAATTAATCAGAGGCTTACCGGTGATAAAGCAGTTGAGAACGCAAGGGAATATCTTGATCACCTGCCGGTGAAAACGGCGGTAACCGGAGTTGATAAAAAACTTGAAAGCATTGAGAAGAAATTTGATAAACTTAAAAGTAGGGAAAAAGCTCAGTTAAAAAGTGAACTGAAAGAAATTATAAAGAGAGCGAAAAGTTTGTTTGAGAAACTTTGAGATGGCAAAGGGAATTGAGAAATTGAGAAAGGGTAACCCGTGTTACCCTTTAAAAGAAATTGGAGGGGTTTATCTATGGAATACAAAGTAAATCTTAAAAAAACAGAAGGAGAGCCGATCAGAAAGCGTACTTTCTTTGAGTAGTTAATTATTTTAATATAAAGCATCTCAATTCCATTCCATCTGTTCTCTATTTATGAAAAAATCCCAAATTCCATACCAATGGGTAGGTTACAAACTTCTACATATGTGTTAAAAAGTTCTTATTCCATACTCTATCAACTCTCGCCTGATGGCCTGATTGTTGATTGTGTTTCGATTTAAACATTTTTAATTATAAAATATCGTTTTTCATTCTTCATTCTTATTTTTTCATTTGAAACAGCTCCCGACTACCGACTAATTAGGACTAGAGGCTGTCTTTCAAGGCTGGTTCAAAAGGTTGCTTTTCAAGGCTGAACTTAAAAGCTGCTTTTAACATTTTTATTTCTTAATTAATTCAAATTAGATTATTTCTGATAACTTTAGCTATTTCATGCTTCCTTTCTTCTCCACTCATCTCTGCCGAGCCAGAGGTTAAAGCGGATAGGCCTTTAATCTATAACGTAGAAACTCTAACAAAAGAATTAAAGGGCAAAGATAAAGAAGCCATTATTAAAGTTTTGGGAGAGCCAGCAGTTAAAAACCAGCCGAAGAAAACGAGAAAAATCTAGAATATTGATGGTATAGTCTTCCAAAATCAGGCATTTTTGTGTATTTTAATGATGGTAGGGTTTACAATATAAGCGTGTTTACAGAGGATAGGAGGTCTAAGAAGCTATAGCATTTATATTTTAT
>NZ_JAUSCH010000140.1 GCF_030651595.1 Candidatus Oleimmundimicrobium sp.
AATAAATATTATGTGCTTCTTTCTTAATATACTATCAATAAGGCGTTTTGAAACTTCCATATACTCCTCATTTAGAAAATATCCAAGTATATGTTCAGTGAACTTTCCTACTACTACAATTTCATCCTTATTGTCAGTTTCTAAGATTTCGCAAATTGACTGCCAATTCGAGACACTGGATTTTAATATTTTTTTGGTGATATAAAAGTCATTTGCTTGAAAAAACGTATAGGTAGAACCTCTGTCGATATTGTCAAGAATTAGTGCTTGTTTCATTGTCTTTTAAAATTACGTTAAGTATATGAAAAGTAGGCAATTGCGGGCTTCAAACTTATCAAACCGTTGAAAAGTTGAAGTGGACTACAACCCTCGAATTTACTGCTATTTCACCTATTTTGTATATACATTGTTAGGTGCTCAGGCTTTTTATTTTATCTAAAAAATCAGTTTTAATTTTACTTGTCAACTCTTTTAATTTTTTCATAACTTCAGGATTTGCATTTGGATTTGCAGCATTGATTTTGTTCTCAATATCCAGAAAGGTAGATTCAAACTTATTATGCATGTCTACGTTCTTTTGTTTTTCATTTACTTTAGATATTGAAGCCATTTTTTCAGTAAAACGAAACATTTCAGTAATAATCGCCAAGAATGGTGATAATTTTTTGAATGTTTCTTCAACTTCAAGGTCAATTATCATGTCATAAACCTTACTTGCTTTTCTATCATAATGAATAGATAAATTTCTCTGTTCTTTTATTGCTTCAAAATTTTCATCGAAGTAATCATCAAGTTTTTTGGTAAGAGAATCATATTCAGGCTTTAACTCTATAATTGATTCATTAATGATAACTTGTATATCCTGATACCAATAAGATTTTTTTCTATACTTAGTTACAGCATCTCCATGTTCATTTACTTTCACAAAGTTATATATCTGCTTATATCCTTCATTTATTGTTACTATTATCTGTCTTATTGAGAGAAGTTGCTCATAAGTGTATTTCGAATTTAGATGAGCCCTCATTGCAGAAGCCAAATCAAGATATATTAAACCAATTAGCATTCTGTATTCTAAAAGCTTTTCAATATTATCAAAAATCTTGTCTTCAACATTAAATTCAGAATCAGCCATGAATTTAGTCATAAGTTTCACTTTTTTTATGAAACTCCTCACTTCATCAACCGATTTTGATGCATGCTCAATTCCTAATTCAGTACTTTCTAAAAGTTTCAACTTTGTTTCTTCTGTCATTGGAGTATGTTTCATGTTGTTCTGAGTTTTCTTTGCCTACTGACTAACGTTTCTATAATAAACTGTATATCAACATATTGAAATTCAAAGCTCCTCATTAGTTTGTCCAAATTTATCAATTTGTTTTTTAATACGCTTTACCAAACCATTTTTCTTTTTTGGTCTAAAAAGAGTTATCCTGCCATGTTGTTGAAGGGCACATATTTAATGACTAAATCAACCACAACCAAACACTTAACCTTAATATCCATTTTGCGTTTCCTGCAAACCGGAAGTCATATGCCCGCTGATCAACAAAAATCGTCCAAAACTTTCTATTTAACGCTAAACCATTGTTGCAGAATACTATAAAAACACAAATACCTGCAATACTTCAGAGAACGTCCGTTCAATATTCTTTTAAAACCACTAAAAAACCGTCAATAAGCACATAACACCTTTCTGGATTCTGGTGGGGATGCGCTATATCGAGCCTGTCGAGATATAGTTCAATCCTGAAAATTCGGGAACTCATCGCTGGGTGCTGCGCACCGCTCAGAGTCCTATTTATTAGCGCCAGTATTTATTAACTTTATACTTACATAACTATCTTGGTCTCTAACTGAAACATAACATTTATTTACTACTAATATTTTTATTAAATTGTCTATATCATTTTCCGCTTTAAATCTGAATATATCTTTCGGATATTCTTCCTCATTTATTCCAATGACAGAAAATGTATTGATTAAATCATTCAATAAACTTGAATTGATTTTAGATGCCTTTGAAGTACGCAATAAAATTAACTCTTTAGATTTGAATTCAATTTGTAAAGAAGATTTAAGTTTTGTTGTGGTTTCTTTTAATAGATTTATCAATCTCTTCTCGACATCCTTTCCTTTATATTGAGCTTTAAATAAGATATTTAGAATTCGATTTAACTCCAATAGGTATTCATTTTGATTATATCTCTTAAGTTCTCTAATATAAAATTCAGGATCATTGCTTTTGTATATTGCAGTATTCCAAACATTCCTCCATTCAATCATTTTATTATATTTTGTATACTCACTTTCTATGCCTCTTGAATTTTCGATTAAATAATTAGCACAGAAAAATTCTTTATATAAAACATGAGAAAATGACCATTTCTCTTTTTGATTGAATATCAAACTTGTCGATTCCTCAATTTCTTTAAGAAGTTCATTAATTTTTGATTTCTTGTATTTGTAAGGCAAACAAGAAATAGCATAATTTTCATCAAAAACTTGTTTCTTGTCTTTAAATAAATTGAATGAAATATTTTCTAATATGTTTTTCGCTTCATGGTGGTTTAGAAACTTGTATCTATTAATTTGTCTACTGGAATCCCACCGTTCTAATAAATGAGTTATTATTTCCTCAACTAATGTAGGCAGGCTAGATGGAAGTACCTTTTTTATTAAATAGATTCCAATTGAAAGACTTAGTAATAATGGATTTGATAAAAGAAGGTTTAAATCTGAATTAAATTTAATTAGGGAATAAAAGTTTTGTCTTTCTTCATCATCAGAAATGTATCGATATATTAATGATCTAATTTGTTCATTGTTGAAAGGAAGTAATTCTAATTTAGAATAATATTCAAAACATGGTATATCATCTAATTCTCTAATTTTCCTACTTGAAACAATTATTCTATAATCACTATTTTT
>NZ_JAUSCH010000141.1 GCF_030651595.1 Candidatus Oleimmundimicrobium sp.
TAAACCAACTCTTGAAACAAAAACTATTGATGGTTTATTTATGGCCGGGCAAGTGATAGGGACAACCGGCTACGAAGAAGCCGCCGCCTTAGGTTTGATGGCCGGCATAAATGCCGCCCTTAAAGTTAAAGGAAAAACTCCCCTCATTTTAGATCGCTCAGAGGCCTATATCGGCGTTCTTATAGATGACCTTGTGACAAAAGAACTAAATGAGCCCTATAGAATGTATACATCAAGAGCTGAGTATAGATTGGTTTTACGCTCAGACGATGCTGATTCGCGGTTATCTAAGATAGCTCATGAGCTTGGATTAATTTCCGACGAGAGAGCAAGGAAAGCGGAGACAAAGAAGGAGGCCCTTCAAAAGGAGCTTAAAAAGATAAAAAGCACAAAGGTCTTTCCCTGCGAGCACACTAACAAAGTGTTGGCTGAAATTGAGAGCACGCCAATTAAAAACCCCGTTTTCTTAGCCGATCTTTTGCGTCGTCCCGAAATAAGATATTGCCACCTTGAAAAACTTTGTCCGGAGGCATTTGTTAGTTGTCCCTCCGGCGACGGGGTATCGAGTGAGATTCAAAAACACGTAGAGATGGATATAAAATATGAAGGCTATATTAGACGTCAGATGGACCAAATTGAGAAACACAGACGAGCCGAGAAAAAAATTATTCCCGGCGACACAAACTACCACGAGCTGTTAGGCATCTCTTTTCGAGCCAGAGAGGAGCTCTCAAAAATAAGACCGCACTCTCTGGGGCAAGCATCTCGAGTATCCGGGGTCTCCCCGGCCGACATAGTAGCTCTTATGATTTATCTTGAGCAAAGAGTGAGGAGCGAGAAGAAGGTATGAGAAAAAAATTACAGATCCTTTTGCGGGAAGGAGCGTCAGAGCTTGGACTCGAGCTTGATGAGGGCAAAGAGAAAGCTTTTGAGGTTTACCTTAAAGAAATAAAAAAAGAAAACAAGAAAGTTAATTTAACTTCTTTAACAGACAATAGAGAGATTATAATTAAACATTTTTTGGACTCTTTAAGCTGCGCGAAAGCTTGCGATTTTGGCGTAAAATTAAAAGTGGTAGATATTGGCACGGGAGCAGGCTTCCCCGGATTGCCTTTAAAAATAGCATATCCGGAAATAGAATTGACGCTGCTCGATTCGTCGAAGAAAAAGACAAGTTTTCTTTCAAAAACTATCGAGTGTCTTAATTTAAAAGGAATTTCCGTGGTCTGTTGCCGCGCTGAGGATTATGGTATAAATAGTAACAATAGAGGAGCTTTTGATTTGGTTTTAGCGAGAGCGGTTGCGCCTCTTTCGGTTTTAGTGGAATATGCGTTGCCTCTGCTTAAGTTAGGTGGGTTGTTTATAGCCCAGAAGAGCAGGGGGCTTGATAAAGAAATAGGCGAGGGAAGGATGGCCGCTAAAGCTGTAGGCGGACAAATCGAGGAAGCGAGAGAAGTGAAGGTGCCTTTTCTCGAGGCTAAGCGGTATTTAGTGTTGGTTAAAAAAATCTCCCCTTCTCCTAAAAAATATCCTCGGAGACCCGGCATTCCGGCTAAAAGGCCATTGGGAAAAGAGTTTTTTGTGGAAACCAAAGAGAGAAAAAGAGAGGAATAATGTCTTTTTGCTAGAATCAGATTATTGATTTAGTTTTTAGCAGAAACATAAGGTGAATTAATGGGAAAGAAATCGAAAACGATAGCTATCGTTAATCAAAAAGGGGGAGTGGGCAAGAGCACCACGGCCGTTAATTTAGGAGCCTGTCTCGCCCAAGCGAAAAGGAAAGTACTTTTAATAGATTTGGATCCCCAAGGGAACTCCACGAGTGGACTGGGCTTAGATAAAGCTAGCAGAAAAAAATGTGTTTATAACGTCATTATTGAAGACGCTCCTGTTTCTGAGGCTATTGAACCTACTCAAATAAAAGGTCTTTTTATCATTCCTGCCACCATTCAGCTTGCCGGTGCGGAAATAGAGCTGGTTCCAACCATGTCACGGGAAACCAAGCTAAAACGGGCTCTCGCATCGCTCAAAAAAGACTATGACTATATACTTATTGATTGCCCTCCTTCGCTGGGCCTTTTAACGGTGAACGCCTTAACCGCGGCAGACCAACTAATAATACCAATTCAGTGTGAGTATTACGCGCTGGAAGGTCTTGGTAAGTTAATGGAAAGCGTGAAACTAATAAGACAAAACTTGAATCCTAAATTAGAAATAGCCGGGATTTTAATGACCATGCACGACACTCGTACCAAGATTTCTCAACAAGTGGTTGATGAGGTCTGTAAATATTTTCAGGACAAGGTCTATAAAGCTATAATTCCCAGAACAGTAAGATTAAGCGAGGCTCCCAGTTTTGGCCAACCAATTACTATATATGATCCCAGCGGTAAAGGGGCCGTCGCCTACAAAAATTTTGCAAAGGAAGTGATTAAGCGTGGTTAGAAGGGGTTTAGGTAAAGGATTAAACTCTTTAATTCCATCAGGTGGGCAGGTAGAGGGGGGCCTTAGATTAGAACAAATCTCCATCAAAGAAATTGCAACCAATCCTTATCAGCCACGTAAAAGCATTGAGCAGGAGTCTTTCCAAGGGCTTGTGACTTCTGTTAAAGAGCACGGCGTGGTTCAACCAATAGTTGTAAGGCCAAAAGGATTAAGTTATGAGTTAATAGCGGGAGAACGGCGTTGGCGAGCGGCTCAAGAAGCGGGCCTCGAGGTGATACCGGCAATTGTCAAAGAAGCCTCCGATGCTGAATCCCTTGAACTTGCTTTAGTAGAGAACCTGCAAAGAGAGAACTTAAACGCAATGGAGGAAGCGATGGCCTACAGAGAGCTAATTGACAAATTTAATCTTACCCAAGCGGAATTGGCGGCGGTTGTGGGCAAGAGCCGCACGGTTATAACCAATACATTGAGACTTTTTCAACTGCCCAAAGAAGTAAGGCAACTAATTGAAGAAGGCAATCTGTCTTCAGGACACGCTAGAACGTTGCTTTCGCTTGAGGACGAGAAAAAGCAGATAGACCTGGCCAATCGAATTATTCAAGATGGTTTGTCTGTAAGACAGACGGAAAACATGGTTAGGTTATTGAAATTTTCGGGTAGCCATGCTCAGCATCCCCGACAACTTCAACCCAAAGCATTTAAAACGATAGCAAAAAAATTAAGCGAACGCCTATCAACAAAAGTTAAAGTAAAAATGACTCACAAGAAAGGGAAGATAGAAATCAGCTTCAAGTCCTTAGATGACCTTGAGAGGATATGCCAGGCCTTAAATGACAAAGCTTCGTCAGAATAAAATTGGCAAAAGGGCTGGAGCGAACTACTTAAGCTCTTTAAGTTTAAAGCAGCTAATTTTAAACATCAATCCTATGATGGCAGAAGGAGTGAAGAAAATAGTTTCCTCGCGTATTAAATTAAAAAAAATTTGGTCAATTGTTTTTCTTCTATTTTTAATTTCATCTTTTTGTTTTCCTTTATTTCCGAACGGAGCCCTTGCGCAAGGGAACAAAAAAGTTGTTCTTGTCGTTATCAACAATCTGAGCGCAGATGAATTAGTTGAAGCAAACCCTCTTTTTTTTAAAAAACTTGCTGATGAGGGGGCAGTAGGCCTCATGAATTGCCGAACAGCCAGTACATTTAACCCCTATGATACCTATCTTTCCATCGGTTCAGGCTCAAAAGCTAAAGCTGGAGCAAGTGGCGGACAAGCATTCAATGCGTCTGAAATATATATAGATAGCCTTACAGCTGCTGATGTTTTTTTTCAAAGGACGGGCGAGTTAGCTCCTCGGGATGGGGTAGTTAACCTTGCTATAGCCAATATTATTAGCAACTCGGAATCTATTCCAAGGGACTCAGTACCGGGGGCCTTAGGGCAAGCGCTTAAGAAAGCTGGTTTTAAAGTAGCTGTTTTAGGTAATGCGGATAGTGCGAAAGAATATCATAGAGAGATATCATTAATCGCTATGGATGAGAAAGGAGTAGTTCAACAAGGCGATGTTGATCGCTCTCTTGTAAAGACTGATTCCAACATGGGAATAATGACCAACTACGATGAGCTTTTTTCAAAAGCAACCGAGCTTTTACAGACAGCCGATTTTTTAGCTATCGAACTCGGTGACACTTTTAGACTCGAAAAAGAGAAAAGGTTTTTTACGGAGGAAGCAATTACCAAGCATAAACTTTCCGCAATTACTTTTGCGGATAAGTATGTTGAGAGACTGTTTACTAGTTTAAGTGCTGAAAATGGAGAAATACTGTTAATTGTTCTTGCTCCAGCGACATCTGAGGAGGCCCGGAAAAATAATAATTTTCTTGCACCAATAATTATATCAGGAAGCGCTACTACGGAAGGGCTTTTGATTTCAGAGACGACAAGGTGGCCGGGAATTATTGATAATACAGATATTGTTCCCACAGTGCTCGATTTTTTAGGCGCTAATTCTCCGCAGTTTTTGTTAGGAAGGCCCGCGACTATTCTTAATCAAGAAGCAGGCTTAGAATATATAAACAATCTAAGCAAGCGATTTGAAACCAAATCTCAAGCCCGAGTTCCTTTGTTGACGGCTTATGTTACTTTTGTAGCGATAATGGTATTGCTAACCGCTCTTTTTTCTGTCATTAAGGTTATCCCGAAAAAAATCTTACAAAGCGCTCAACTTATTCTGCTTTGGCTTATCAGCATCCCTGTTGCTTTTGAGTTTTTTGCACCGATTAAATATAACGTGCTTCTGGTTCCAATTATCTGTGTTTCTGCAATTGCGGCTTTCATTCTTTTAGGAGCTCGTCTTTTAAAAGGCGGACCCCTGACTCCCATAATAATGATTTCTTTTCTTACAGTCAGTGTCTTGGTGATTGACATTTTTACGGGCTGGAATCTTGTGAGAGGGTCAATATTGGGATATTGTCCCAATATTGGAGCTCGGTTCTATGGAATTGGAAATGAATATATGGGAATTTTATTGGGCTCTGGCATAATTGGCATAACTTCTTTTTTGGATGAGCGGAATCTTAACTCTAAGTTTTGGCATTTAGTCGTTGGGCTTATTTTTCTCTTCTTGATTGTAATAATCGGGCATCCTGCCCTTGGGGCAAATGTGGGGGGAACCATTGCGGCAATTGTTGGTTTTGGCGCCACATTCCTTATTCTTAAAGAAGGGTCTTTGAAGAAGAAGCATTTTGGCTATATTTTAATTAGTATTTTATTAGGGATATCTCTCTTTGTGGGCATAGATTTATTGCGGGGCGAGTTTGGTTCTCACATTGGAAGAAGCATTGCCCTAATACGTCAGGGAGGAATAACTGAGGTAATAAAGATAATCCAGCGTAAGATTGCCATGAATTACGAAGGGATGCGTTATACTGTTTGGACCAGAGTTTTATTGGCTACAATAGTGGCTTTTCCTATTTTATTCTTGCGTCCTACGGGGCTCTTGAAGGACTTGCGTGAAAAATATCCAAATTTAATCGGAGGGATTAGCGGAACGGCTTTAGGGGCTTTGGCAGCCCTTATTTTTAATGATACGGGAGCGGCCGCCGCGGCCGCCATCATAATGTTTGCAATTGTTGCGCTCTTATATATTATTGTGGATGAACGTGTTAAAGAAACTTAGACGTAATCATTTTGAATGGGGAGGTAAAAATGAGCGATGAAAGAAGATTTGGTTTTGAGGAGTTTGGCATAGGTCTTTTTGCCGGCGCGGCTATAGGGATAGTTGCCGGGCTGCTTCTTGCCCCCCAATCTGGAGCAACTACCAGAAGGCAAATTACCGAATATGCTGAGGGCGCCAAAGATTTAACCGAAGACCTTGTTCAGAAGGCAAAGAACAACTTAGATCTCTTGATTGAAAAAGCGGAGATTCTGGTGGGTCTTCAGGAAAAGCTTGCTTGGAAAAAAATAGAATCTCTTCGGGCCGATCTCAAAAAATATGATTTACACGAGGCATAATTGTAATCTTTTTAATTAGAGGAAATTAATGAACCAATCAAAAAAACCAAGAGTTGCCGTTTTGCTTGGCGGTCGCTCGAAAGAGCGCGAAATATCTTTAGTTACCGGCGAAGAAATTTATAAAGCTTTGATTCAGAACGGTTACCCCGCGTTTAAGATAGAGTTAAATGAAGATGTTGTTGAAAACTTAAAAAAGGAGCGTCCCGATGTCGTCTTTGTTGCGCTTCACGGCCGGTATGGCGAAGACGGGACAGTTCAAGGTATGCTTGAGTTATTGGACATTCCCTACACGGGCTCCGGCGTTCTGGCAAGCGCGGTTGGGATAAACAAAGCAGCCACAAAGAGGATATTTAAGGCGGAGGGAATCCCGACGCCGGATTTTCAGGTATTTACACATCGCTCTTTTCAAGCAAACAAACAAGAGATAATTGATGATTTACCGAAAAAGTTAGGCCTTCCTTTAGTTATAAAACCGGTCAACGAAGGTTCAACAATTGGCATGAGCATCATAAAAGAAAAAGAAAACCTCCCGGAAGCCATAGAAACAGCGTTTGAATACGATGAAGAAGTTTTAGTGGAGAAATTTATAGAAGGAACGGAGATTACAGTCGGTGTCTTGGGAAACGAGAAGCCACAACCCCTGCCCACTCTTGAAATAACTCATAATAGCGAAATGTATGATTATGAAACCAAATATACCGAGGGGTTAAGCCGCCACATAATTCCGGCTCGGATTCCTGAGGAGCAAAGAAAAGCGGCCCAAGAAATGGCCGTGCGTATTCATGAAATATTGGGCTGCCGAGGGTTTTCAAGGGCGGACTTTATTGTTTCAGCCGATGGCACGCCTTACACTCTTGAGGTAAACACCATCCCCGGAATGACTCCGTTAAGTCTCTTCCCCGATGCGGCTCGAGCAGCTGGCATTGAATTTTCTGAACTTGTGAGCAAGATAGTAGAGTTTGCTCTTGAGAAAAATCGTCGTAACTAAAACTTTAGAGCGAGAACCCGTTAAAAAAACCCACACTTAACAAAAAGACTAAAAACCCGGCAAACACAACTCCTCCAAAGATTGCCCCAAACGATGGTTTCCATTTCAAACCAAGCAACCAAGCGGCCGCTGAACCTGAGTAGGCACCGGTGCCCGGGAGGGGAATCATCACAAACAACATAAGTCCCGGTAGCCCATATCTTTCAACATATGGACGCGCCTTTTTTCTAATCTTGCCGAGTCGTTTCTTTAGCCAGGCCCTCTTGCTCAGACGCACGTAAAACATTTCCAGTCCAAAGTAAACAGGAAAAAATATAAGGATGTTGGTAAGAATAATAAAAGGAATGGCGACTAAGTCATTATTTTTTACAGCGTAAGGAATGGCTCCCCGTAACTCAATCCATGGAATTAGAGTAGTCAAGATGTATTTAACCATTACATCATCTCTCTTTAATCCATCTTTTTGTGGAATTTAGAAGCAGCATAGCCACAAGCGCCGGAACAACCATTACCACCCATTCTTGCCACCTCAATGGTTGAGTGTGGAAGATGTTTTGAAATGGAGCGAAGTAAATAACTAAAAGCTGTAAAAGAGCAGAGCCCCCTATGGCTGCCAACAAAGATTTGTTAGCGAAGGAGTTTTTTGAAAATATCGATGTTTCTCCCGCTCTAAAGTTGAGCGCATGAAGCAACTGGATTAAGACAAGTGATGTAAATGTCATCGTCTGTGTTTTAGCTAAGGGTAATTTTAACCATAAAAGCCCTGCCACAAAAACAGATAAAGAACAGATTGTTAAAACAATTCCCTGAAGCAAGGTTTTGTACAAAGCCTGGTTGGTCAAGATGCCCCCGTCTCTTTTTCGAGGGGGCTTCCTCATAAGATTGGGTGAGGGTGGGTCAATTCCCAGAGCAAGGGCGGGCAAGCCGTCGGTAATTAAATTCATCCAGAGAATTTGGACAGGTAAAAGGGCAAGTTCCCCCCAGACCATCATTCCCAAGAACATGGTTAGAACTTCGCTGACATTACAAGATAATAAGAAGTGAATGAACTTCTTGATATTGTCAAATATTAAACGTCCCTCATGAATAGCGGTTACAATTGTGGCGAAGTTGTCGTCGGCCAGAACCATGTCGGCCGCTTCTTTAGTTACATCGGTGCCGACTATGCCCATGCTTATGCCGATATCTGCTCTTTTTATGGCAGGGGCATCGTTTACGCCGTCGCCTGTCATGGCAACAATGTGGCCTATCTTTTTAAGTGCTTCGACGATTTTTACCTTATCTAAAGGGGCAACTCTTGAATAAACGCCAATATCTTCCACTATTTCGGCTAATTCGTTTTCTGAAAGACGGGCGAGTTCTTCTCCGCTTAATACTTTTTCCTGATGGAGTAAACCAATTTCTTCAGCAATGGTTTTTGCTGTAAGTTTGTGATCGCCCGTTACCATTACTACTTTAATATGAGCTTTTTTGCATGTTTCTATGGCTTTGTAAACTTCTTCTCTGGGTGGGTCAATCATACCCACAAGCCCCGCAAAAACGAGCTCACTCTCGATAGAGGATGCTTCCGCTGTTTTAGAGTCTTCAGGCAAAGGTTTAAAGGCGAGAGCTAAAACGCGGAAACCCTTACCGGCTAAAGCCTCGTTAGTTTTTAAGAGGTTTTCAAAATCTCTTTGTTCGAGCGTTCTTACTCCTTCTTTTTCGAGCAAGGAAGAACATTTAGATAAGACAACCTCCGGAGCCCCTTTGGTCAGGGCAACCAGCTCGGTTTCTTTCATTTGCGGCCAACCATCTTTAATCTCATGAATGGTTGTCATCATTTTTCGCTCGGAATTAAAAGGTATCTCGTTTATTCGAGGAAATTGTTGGTCGAGTTCGTCTTTGACAAAGCCTATTTTTTCAACTGCGTTTAAGAGAGCAACTTCAGTTGGGTCCCCGAAAACATAGTCACCTGATATCTTGGCGTCGTTGCAGAGGGTGGCAATTTTAAGAAGGATTTTAAGATCTTCTCTCATGGGAACGGCTTTGCCCTCAACGCTCTCGGTAAGTTCGTTGTTTTTTAATTGAAGCATCTCTCCCGACAGATAAATTGGCTGAACAGTCATTTTATTTAAGGTGAGCGTTCCGGTTTTATCGGTGCAAATTATAGTTGTTGAGCCCAATGTTTCAACTGCGTGGAGACGTCTGACGAGAGCGTTTTTCTTAGCCATATTTTGAACACCCAGAGCGAGCGATACCGTTACAACAGCCGGAAGGCCCTCAGGAATAGCCGCAACGGCCAGGCTCACGGCCGTTAAGAACATTAAGGGGAGGTCTTTTCCGTTTAAGGCGCCAGCTAAAAAAACTACTCCGCAGATTCCCAAACAAATGAGAGCTATCTTTTCGCCAACTTTTTTTAACTCAATTTGCAAAGGAGTTTTTTCCTGAGGGATGTCTATGGATTCGGCAATTTTGCCCATCTCGGTAGCGGCCCCCGTGCTTACCACTAAAACCTTTGCTCTCCCGGAGGTTACCGTAGTTCCCATATATACCATATTTATTCTATCCCCTAAAGAAAGGCCGGGCTTGCTGAGAGTTTCAGGAGTCTTTTGTCCAGGGAGCGATTCGCCGGTTAACGAGGCCTCATCCACAAAGAAGGCGGAGCAGCTAACTATCCGCGCATCCGCCGATACGCTGTCTCCCGCGTAGAGTAAAACCATGTCTCCCGGGACAATCTCCCTTGTGGGGATGACTTTTTCTTTTCCATCCCGCAAGACTCTGGCACTGGGAGCAGTTAGGCGCTTTAATGCTTCTAAAGCTCTTTCGGCTCTGTATTCTTGAACGAAACCAAGGATGGCGTTTAAGATTAAGATTACAAAAATTGCCGCCGCGTCTATCGTCTCTTTTAAATAAAATCCCGCTACAAGCGCGGCGGCAATTAAAACCCAAATCATAAAATCATTAAATTGTGACAGCAAAAGACGCAAGGGAGATAGCTTTTCCTTTTCCACCAACTCATTTGGCCCGTGAATTTGGAGTTTTTTTGTTACCTCTGCCTCTTTTAATCCTGACTTAATTGAAGTGTTAAGAAATTTTTCAATTGAGGGAATATATTGAATATGCCATTTTTCAAAGTTGCTCATTTTCCCGCCTTCTTGTAAAGTGTCATTATTAATTTCTTCAATAAGGATAACAAAAGAGGGGATAAAGTAAAACAACGGACAACCTTCTAATAATAAGCATGATTGGGTTTATTGAAGGAAGAAAAGTAAATTTATATAGAGAGGTAAATTATAAGGAAGTTTGTACAGGAGAGAAAGAGTGAGCATGTTCGCGTCTTTTTAGTTGGCAAAACCGAGCCGGGTGTGTGTGGAATATACCTCTTTATAAAATGTTTGTCGATTCCTTTAACACCATTGGTTCCCTCTCGAAGATATAAAAAATACAACCATGCCGGAGCCAAAATAAGCCCTGTGGTTGGCGGTAGTTTAATCTTAATGGGGGATATTTTTTGAAAAACTATTTTAAATATTTCTTGCCAAAAATTTTATATGGATTAGCTCTCGTGCTCGCGGGCTGCGTGTTTGTTAGAGCAACCGCTACCGGTCAGCTCTTTTTTAGGGTGGGCAAAGAATTAGAGCTTTATTTAATTGGTTTCGCTATCTTTTTTTTGATATTCTCGATTTTTTCAAGTTTTTATGAGTATCACGGTTTTGGCTCCCAAAAAGAAGTGTTTCGCCGAGGGTCGAACGGTCCGTTTGTTAGCATCACCTTCGATGACGGCCCCAGCCCAAAGAGTACTCCTCAAATTCTTGATATTTTGAAAGAGAAGGGAGTTAAGGCAACATTTTTTGTAACCGGCAAACACGTGAAAAAATATCCCGAAATTGCCCGAAGAATTGTTGATGAAGGCCACGATATCGGAAATCATACTTATAACCACAAGGAATTAGCTGTTTCCAACAGAAAAACTGTTTTAAGGGAGCTTCGAAAGACCGATAAGGCTATTTGGGAAGCTACGGGCAGAAGAACGCGGCTTTTTCGGCCTCCTCGGGGTGTTTGTGGGAGCGCGGCCAGGAAGATTTTGGTTGAAGAAGGCTACAAGATAATTTTGTGGACAATTAGCACGCTTGACTGGAGAAAAGTAAAGCCGAAAACTATTTTGTGGCGGATTAAAGTTTTTATTAGAGACGGGGCCATTATTCTTTTTCATGATAGTGGCTCACTCTTCGGGTGCAAGGTAAGCGAACGGACAAATACTGTTCAAGCTCTCCCTCTTGTCATAGATTTTCTTAAAGAAGAGGGTTATGAAATAGTTACAATTTCTGAAATGTTTAATGGTTTTGAAGAAAACGGACAAAAAGAAGAGGCCTGGAGCAAAATTTAAGGTCTCTTTAAAAATTTATGAAAATATTAATTGCGCCAGATAAATTTAAAGGAAGTTTAAGCGCTAAAAAGGTTGCTTCGGGGATAAAAAAGGGGATTGAAAATATTGCGCCCGAAGCCAAAGTTTTTATCTGTCCTATGGCAGATGGCGGGGAAGGGACCGTTGAGGCCTTGGTCGATGCCACCGCGGGCGAAATTATTCAGGTTTGTGTAAAGGGCCCCTTAGGGGAACCGGTAAATTCTTACTTCGGAATTCTTGGGAACCAACTCAAAGAAAAAATTGCTGTCATTGAGATGGCGGCTGCTTCCGGACTTCATCTTTTATCCGAAAAACAAAGAAATCCTATGCTTACCACCACCTATGGAACAGGTGAACTCATCGAGGCCGCTTTAGACAAGGGATGCAAAAAAATTATTGTGGGCATAGGCGGCAGCGCCACAACCGACGGAGGAATGGGCATGGCCCGGGCTCTCGGCGTAAAATTTTTTGATGCTGAGGGCAAGGAACTTGAAGTTGGTTGCGGCTTGCTTCTTAAAGAGATAGCTAAAATTGATCTTTCTTTCATGGATAATCGGATAAAAGAGACAAAATTTATCGTGGCATCCGATGTAGATAATCCTCTTTGCGGGCCGAAGGGCGCGGCTTATGTCTATGGGCCTCAAAAGGGGGCAACCCCGGCCATGGTGACGGAGCTGAACGAAGGGCTTTCTCATTACGTGGAGATAATAAAGAGAGATTTAGGTATCGATATAAAAGATGTTCCCGGAGCCGGCGCGGCGGGAGGCCTTGGCGCGGGGCTCATGGCTTTTTTGGGAGCCGAACTTCGCTCAGGCGTTGAGTTTGTTATAGAAGTTGTGAATTTAAAAAAGAGGATGAAAGGAATGACCCTTGTCATCACGGGCGAAGGAAAGATTGATAGCCAAACTGCTTGCGGCAAAACCCCTGTTGGAGTTTCAGAGCTTGCTCAAAGCATGGGGATTCCAACCATCGCCGTCGCCGGGCAGGTGGGCGAGGGGGCCGAAATCCTTAAGGAGCACGGCATTGAAAAAATTTACTCCTTGATGGATATTGCCGGTTCGGTTGAAGAAGCAATGGAAAGAGCAGAAGAGTTGCTGGAAAAATTGGGAGAAAAGGTGGCTAAAGACTATTTTAAATAGTCTTTATATCCCCTTTCGTCATTGCGAAACTTTATTCTCCTTCATTTCCGTGCCTACCGGCAGGCAGGTCTTGCTCGTCCAAGAAAACGAAGCAAAAGAAGGACGGCCGATCATTTTTGAACGGCTCCAAAATGTACGGTTGTTCAGGCGCCTGCAGAACTCGCTCCGATAAATCGGAGCTCAAACAACTTCGGCTCATTTCCCTCACAATTTATTTCTCCCTGCCTACCGGCAGGCACGGCAGAACTCTCCCCGATAAACCGGGGCTCAGACAGCTTCGGTCGAAACCCCGCCTTGTCGATTGTTCGTCGGCGCTCTCATATATCACCCATGAACAACCCACCGGGTTTTAAAGACCTAAATCTTTTAAAACGCTCTTTT
>NZ_JAUSCH010000142.1 GCF_030651595.1 Candidatus Oleimmundimicrobium sp.
TTAAACATAAGAATCGGTCTTAAACAATACTCACGCTGTTTTTCAAAACCAAGGAGGTAAGCTTTATGCACCTGATTAAACGTAATACCTGTCGCGTTTGTGGCTCCAATGCACTAACACCGGTCATCAACCTTGGAGACCAGTACTTGCAAGGCTCCTTCGTCAAGCCAGGCAAGGAAATGCCGCCAACCCGTAAAATCTCAACCTCACTGGTGCGCTGCGACCCGATGCATGACGAGAAAGCCTGCGGTCTTCTGCAGATGGAATACACGATTCCGCCAGAGGTGCTCTACTCGGCCTACTGGTACCGTTCCGGCACCAACAACACTATGCGTTGCCACTTGCAAGGCATAGTCGAAGAAGCTATGGAAATGACCGGCCGGAAGGAGTCAGCCGCAGTTCTTGATATTGGCTGCAACGACGGCACGCTGCTGGAATTCTATCCCGCCAGTTTCACCAAATTCGGGGTAGACCCATCCGACGTAGCCCAGGAAATAAAAGCCCCTATCAACGTTGTTCAGGATATTTTTCCTTCGGAAGAGCTGATATCCCGGCTTGACGGCCGTACATTCGATATTATCACCTCAATCGCCATGTACTATGATCTGGAGGACCCCATTGCTTTCACCCGCGAAATCAAGCAGATTCTATCCCCAGAAGGCATCTGGGTAATCGAGATGTCCTATATGCCCACCATGCTTAAAATGACCTCCTACGACACCATTTGTCATGAACACATCGAGTATTACAGCCTTGCGGTCATTGAATACATCCTTAAACAGGCGGGGATGAAAGTAGTTAACGTCTCACACAACGATATCAATGGTGGAAGCCTGCGTTGCCAGGCTACCCACATCAGCAACTTTACCTACAAGCGGGACGAATTTCAGCAGAACATCAAAGCGATGCGACTGGAAGAATTCGACCTCGAACTTGACACTGATAAACCGTACCGGCACTTTCAGGACCGTATCAACGTCCACAAGGAAGAACTCAACTCTCTACTGAAAAAATTGAAAAAAGAAGGGAAAAAGATCCATATCTATGGTGCCTCTACAAAAGGGAACACCATTCTGCAATGGTGCGGAATCGATCATAGAATTATTGACTGCGCAGCCGAACGCAACCCTGACAAATACGGTGCCATGACGCTGGGGACTGATATTCCCATTGTCAGTGAAGAAGAATCACGGGCCATGAATCCAGATTACTACCTTGTGTTGCCTTGGCACTTCAAAGAGGAGTTCCTGGAACGCGAGCGTGAAACGCTCGAACGGGGAATCGGATTCATTTTCCCACTTCCGACAATTGAAATAATTCACAAATAGGCAGGGCATGCAAACTGTTATCATTTTTGGAGCTAACAGTTAGGATGGCTACTACTTAGTAATTAATTCAGTAGGAGATTTGTATCGAAGGAGTGGTCAACCGGAAAATATCGGTTCGGGAGAAGTGGATAATAGACAATTTAATGAACCTAAGTTTGTATTTGGCGCATGTGCAGGGGCTGCGATTTATCGCAAGGAGTTATTCGAAGATGTAGGATTATTTTTATTCAAATACGTTCCTCGGGAAGGATTTTTAAGCATGGATTAAGATTGGGTACAACTTGCTTAAAGGGTAAGTTCGCTATTACCCAAGATGCTGAAAAAGCGTAGGGAGATACAGAGAAATAGAAAAGTTTCTATCGAGTATATCGATTCAATTATCGCTAAGTGATCTTTTAAGGTAAAGGGTGGGAAAAATTTGTCTGAGTTGTCTATCATAATTGTCAACTGGAATGGTAAACATTTTTTGAAGGATTGCTTGGATTCTGTTTTTAAGCAAAGTCTCGATGATTGTTCTGTTGTTTTTATAGATAATGGCTCAACCGATGATTCCGTTAGATTTGTTGAGAAGAAATACGCAAGTCGTATAAAGAACAGAAGGTTAAAAATAATTGTTAACAACAAAAATTATGGTTTTGCTGAGGGTAATAATATTGGAATAGAAGAGTCTCTTAAAGATCTAAACTGCAAATATATTTTCTGTTTAAATAACGATACGGTAATTGAGTCAAATTGTTTAGATGAGTTAATCAAGATAGCCGATGACCCAAACTTTAAGCACTTCGGCAGTTTCCAACCGAAGATGGTTTGGCATGATTACCGTGAGCTTATTGATTCGGCGGGACTTTTGTATGGTAAAAATAGTTTGGGATTTAACCGAGGTGGTTTTGAAGCGGTAAAAAATTATGACCAATCGGTAGAAATTCTTGGTTGTTGCGGGGGAGCTTGTTTATATCGTCGAAAAGCGGTTGAGGAATTAATTGAGAAAGATGGCGAGTTTTTTGATAAAGATTTTTTTGCTTATTACGAAGATTTTGATGTAGCGTTTCGATTGCAATGGAGGGGTTGGCCAAGTTTTTATGTTTCAAATTCAATTGTATATCACAAAAGAGGTGGAAGTCAGAAAAAAAGTACTAAGAAGACCTTATATTGGGGACATCGAAATAATGTGTATGTTATTGCCAAAAATTTGCCGAAGAGTTTTATTTTTAAAAACTTCATTTTAATTTTATCAGCGCAAATTTTGTCTATAGCAATTAATTTTATAAAAAGAGGATTATTGGGTTTTACCATTGCTAAAGCCAAAATCGACGGTTTTAGGAATTGGGCAAAAATGAGGGAAAAGGCAAAAATAATTCAGTCAAATTCAGGCAATTGGCCTAATGTTGAAAAATTTTTAGTTTCAAAGTGGAGAATGAGAAAACCAAAGCGATAAGCTGAAAATTAAAGTTCAGCTGGGAGCAAATATATATGCGAATAGGTTTTGATGCCAGACCAATAGGATGGAGCGGAGTGGGGACTTATTCAAGAGGTCTCTTAAGTGCTCTTTCTAAGATTGATTTAGAAAATGAATATATCCTCTTTTGTAACGAGGAGTCGGCGGACCTTGTTCCATCCGCTCCAAATTTTTTTAAACAGGTTGTTAACTTACCCATTTTTTCGTTTAAAGGTCAATTTAAGTGGGCGAAGTTATTAAAAGAGGCCCATCTGGATATCTGTCACTTTCCGCTCTATGTTTGGCCCATTTTTACGCCTTGTCCTTCAGTTGTGACCATACACGATATAACTACGATGATATTTCCCGAAACTATTCCATCTCTTTATAAGCGAATAATTTGTGGATACATGAATCGCTCGGCTATTAAAAAATCGGAAAAAATTATCACTGTTTCTTTAGCTACAAGCGCTGATTTAACAAATTTACTGAATGTGCCCGCATCTAAAATTGAAATAATTTATGAGGCAGTTGATGAACGCTTCAAACCGGTTAAAGATAGGGCTCTTCTTTCTGGGGTTAAGGAGAAGTATGGGATTGATGGAAAGTTTCTTTTAAATGTTGGGAATCCGAAAGCCCATAAAAATTGGGCCAGGTTAATCGAGGCCTTCGCGAAGTTGGAGTCTGATTTGAAGCTCGTTCTGGTCGGCACAAAAGGTAATGTCCCTCGTGAGCTTTCGGAGCAGGTAAAGAGGTTAAATCTTTCCGAGGCAGTCATTTTCCCTCGATTTATTTCGGACGAAGATATGTCTTCTCTTTATAGCGCCGCAGAAGCATTAGTTTTTCCTTCACTCTACGAGGGTTTTGGCTTGCCCGTCCTTGAAGCTATGGCTTGCGGGACTTCGGTTATCTGCTCAAACGTCTCTTCTTTGCCAGAGGTTGTTGGTGATGCCGCGATAAAGGTTGACCCTATGGATGTCGATGATATTTCAAGGGCGATGAGGTTGATTACCGAGGATTTCTCTTTGAGAAATGAACTTGTGGAAAAGGGTTTGGCAAGAGTAAAGGAGTTTTCGTGGGAAAAAACGGCATCCAAGACGTTAGAGGTCTACCGAGAGGTTTATGGCGAGTAATTTGAATTATCTCAATATGCGGAAGGGAAGAACGCCCTGATTGCAAGTAGGCGAATTCAATAACTTCAGAGGAAGTTGTAACTGCGGCGGAGAAGTTTTTGAGGAAAGCGGAGAGAAAGATTAGAAAATGAAAATAGGAATTGGCACAAGGTCAAATACTAGCTTAAGATAATATAACATCCAAAAAGAGGTTCAAATTGAGAGAAAACAGGACAACTAAGTCCCAAAACAAACAACTTAATGAAGCGCTTCTTGAAATAAAGAAATGCCAGGAAGAATCAAGAGAATTAGGCAACCAAGATGCTATAGTCCAAGAAAATAACCTTCTTCTCTTTGGATACAAGGCTATCGCAGAAGAAATTATAGCTGAATTACCAGAGGATGCTAAAATCCTCGACTGGGGAGGCGGATTTGGCTTCCTTTCGTTTTTTCTGCAGCAACTAGGGAGACATGTAACCTATTTTGACCTCAAGCTAGAAGAAAAATGGATGCCCTTGCTCAAACAGCTTAAAATCCCAAAAGTATATTTAAATGATGAGACAAAACTTCCTTTTGAAAATGAGAGTTTTGATGCTGTCATCTCATGCGGTGTACTTGAACATGTTTCTAAACCAAAAGAATCTCTAGCTGAGCTTCATAGAATAATTAAACCAGGAGGGTTGCTATTCGTTTATCACTTTCCCAATCGTTTTTCCTATATTGAACATCTTGCCTCGAAAAAAGGGCAGGAAGCGCATGCATATAAGCTCTCTAAGAAAGAGTTACGCGAGTTATTAAATCGCAGAGGGTTCAAGGTAGTTTCTTTGAGATATAAGTATTTATTGCCACGCAACCTGTCACAATTTCCTAAAATTAGAAAACTCTTTAGCAAAAAGGCCACTGTAATCTTTATGATTGACTACATTCTCAGTTTGTTACCAGTTTTAAATGTTTTATCCACTACATCAAATGCTGTAGCCGTAAAGGAGAAGGATAAACCGTGAAAATAAGGATAGATGTGAGAGTTTAGAACACTCAGCCTGTTTTGGTGCTTCGATTCGAAGCAGATTCATACAAATGGGGCCAGGCTTGACAAACTTGAACAACTTAACCCTTTGACCATCCAATAATGAAAATGGCTTAACAGAAGACAGCTTAACTAAATATCCTGTTATGCCGTGTCTGCCGTGCCTACCGGCAGGCAGGCCGACAGGCAGGGAGTGGTTCAGGGATATTGGCTTACAGCCCGTAGGGGCATGAAGCACCTTTGGGATGGACGTTAGTGTAGCTTGACTTTTGACTACAAAATGTATATATTTGACTACAAGATGTATACAAGGAGGAAAGAGCATGCTCGCAGAATTATTTTCCTCGCAAGCTCGAGTATCAGTTCTGAAGCTTTTTCTCTTAAACGTTGGTAGCCGTTTCTACCAGCGAGAGATTGCCTCAATTACGGGGCTGCCCATCAGAGCAGTTCAGCGGGAGGTTTCTAAACTTGAGAAGATAGAGCTAATCTTGTGTCTAACCGAGGGAAAGCGTCAATACTATCAAGTCAATCGGGAAAATCCTATTTTCCCTGAGTTGAAGGCGATTTTTCTTAAAACCGTTGCTCTTGGAGATCTTCTTCGACCAAAACTCAAAGACATCAGCCGAAAGATTAATGTTGCTTTTATCTATGGTTCTTATGCTGGCGGAGAAGAGGGGCCGATAAGCGATATCGACATCTTTGTTGTTGGCGGTATTAGTACCAAGGAACTTTCCGTAGTTTTAGCTAAAGCTAAGGAAGAATTGGGACGTGAAATGAATTTTTATGTTGTGAGCAAGGAAGAGTTAAGCAATAAAGTAAGCCAAAAGAACCACTTTATATCATCTATTATGGATAAACCGAAAATTTTTTTAGCAGGAGATGAAGATGTCTTTAGAGAGCTTATTAGTTAGTGGTCGTCTAAAGAAACATAGGACTTCAACAAGGGAAATTGCAGAGCTGTTTAAAGTGGTTGAGAGAGATGTTGCTGACGCTTCCATCAAAGAGCTTTCCGCGGACCGCTGTTTTGCCACTGCTTACAACGCAGTCCTTCAACTTGCTACAATTGCTCTTTACTGCAAGGGATATCGACCTACCGGCACGGGGCATCATTTCACTGTGTTCCAGGCTCTTAAACATACGTTAGAGGAAGAGGGCCAGGATTTAGCCGACTATTTTGATGCTTGCCGCGTCAAGCGAAATATAACTGATTACGATCGCGCGGGTCAGGTTTCTGAGAAAGAAGCCCAAGAGCTTTTAGATGAAGCTAAGATATTTAAGAGTAAAATTAATGAATGGCTTTCAAAGAACTATCCGGATTTTTTAAGATAGAGAAGTTATTAAAATTCGAGGTCAGGTTTGACAAACTTGAATAAAAAAACACAGAGTATCAATTACTTAAATATTTTTTCAAGCAACTGCCTCTTATGTTCAAGTGAGAGACATCAAAAAAAGACCTTTTTTCTTGAAAAAGATTTTATCTACTATAAAATGTTGACTAATTTACGAGGCTGTCGAATTTTGTCATTGCGCCTGCCGATAGGCACGACAATGACGCGAAAAAGCACTCACTTGGCGATTACTCAACAGCTTCGAACTCCTGCGAGGATATTGGAGGTTGCAAAACGAAAAAATTGAAAGTTCTCATGGTAAACAAATTATATTATCCCGTTATTGGAGGCGTAGAGAATCACGTCCGGGATTTGGCTCGTGAGCTATCTTCTCAAATTGGCGTGAGAGCTTTTGTGACAATTAATAAAAATTTGCTAAAAAATGTATTTTCTTACAAAATGATGGTACTAAAGTGAAAAATAGATGTTTTAGAGCGAGAGAACGTGAGAAACGATGTCAATGAAGAGAACTAAAGTTTTAA